>JABSOG010001204.1 GCA_013216025.1 Algicola sp.
TTATACAAAGGTAGCCTGTGACCGCGACGGTTCATGCCCAGCACACGTTCGCCGGTGCCCATCAGTTTTTCATCTTCAGCGAGTTTGAACCTAAAGCCTTGAACGGTTTTGTGGGCAAAAAAGCCGCTTTCTTCGGCTGTCAATAATTGAGTTTTGTCATAATACGACAGGCGTAAAGGTGACTTGTTGATCACCACTGTTAACTGGCCAGTCGACAAAATTAATTGGTTTGGTTGTACAACCAATTGCAGCTCGGAGGTGTCATTTTTACCAGTTAAGCGTGGGTCTTTGGCAAATGACGGGAAAGGCAGGTTTTGCGCTTGATATAACACCTCAAAAGCCTGATTGTGCAAAGCGGTGATATTAACCTGGCCTTCGGTGGTTGTGACTTGTAATTGTTGGCCTTGGTGCTTGTGACTGATATAGTCTGCGGCATTGGCGACTGTACTAAACGACAAAGCGCCAAGTAACAAGAGGTATGTAACATAAAGGACAAGGTTTCCGGGCCGGTACATGGTGCATTTACTCGTTAAGCAAGACTATACGCGCCAGCTTAGCGGGTTGATTGGGTTTTTAACATGGTTTACATACGTATTCAGTCACAAACACTTGGTGCCGTTCTCGATCAGGCACCTAAAGGCAAGGTTTTGGATAGTAAAGAGATTCTTCGATTATACGATACGCAGGTTAGAGCAAATCCAGTGGCCACCCCGAGTTTAAAAGTCGTGACTAGTGGCCAAGTGACCCGGCTTGAAGGGGCCTTTAACTTTATTTGCAACTGGACCTTCGATGAGCACACCGCACCACAAGCCGTGGCAGCACAGGCGAGTTATTTTAAAAACCTCAACCAAACACTGATGTGGCGCGTATACGATCACGACCAACCGTCAAATATTGGCGACTGCTTAAAAGCTCAGGGTTTCAAACCCAGCCCTAAAGGCACCATGATGGTTTTGTCGCTTGAACACACCGACATCAAGGAAGCCGGGCACGATATTCGACGAGTCACCAAAACCGATGCGCTCAAAGATTATTTGAAGATTTCACAAGCCGCGTTTGGTGACGACGAAGTGGCCGATTTTGAATATTTTGAACAGCTGTTGGTAATGGACGATTTTGCCTTCTTTTGTGGTTATGCCGACGGCATACCTGCGGTTTGTTCGCACCTGCAAATACAGCCCAACTCGGTTTTTGGTCAGTTGTTTGGTGGCGGTGTGTCAGAAGCATTTAGGGGCAAGGGGTTTTATCGGGCTTCGGTGGCCACTAGGGTCGCCCTTGCACGCGTCCGTGGATTGAAATATCTGACTACCGAAGCGCGAGAAACCAGCCGACCTATTTTAGAGTCGTTGGGGTTTGTGGCACTGACCAAAGAAACGACCTGGATGCTGTCAGCAGAATAGGAGATATTTTTGTGGAAATAAGCTGATATTGACACTTGACGGTGCTAGGCTTGCAGCATAAACCCCGTCAATTTAGGTAAACGTCTTGTGGCTTTGACGAACAATAACAACCCAACTTCTCAGACACGAACCCAAACACGTAAGAGTGTTGAACTGTATTTTGACAGTCTCCACGGTACGCTTCAACAAGACGGTGAAACACTGAATCTTGATCCGATCATCGCCCGGTTGCTCGAATGGTTTATGGCTCGGCCCAATCAAATACTCAGCCGTCAAGAATTGGCCGATAATGTTTGGCAAAGCGAATTTGTGTCCAACGACGCGGTTAATCGCGGCATATCGGTGCTGCGAAAATCCCTTGGGGGTGAACGCGCCGACTTTATCACCACCATACCCCGACAAGGCTACCGCTTTGTGGTGCCTGAGCATGTTATTTTGCATCGGGCTGCCCATATTAATGCAAAAGAAATAGGCACAACAGGACCACCGAACGATGCGCAAGTATTAACCCGGTTGGGTTTGCGGCTGGGTGTTTTGGTCGTCGTGCTGGTGTTGTTCGTGTGGTTTTATGTCAATACCGCAGCTGCACCAGTACAAATCCCAGACCCTGAATTAAGACAAACAACATCGACCATCAAAGGTATCGCTGTTTTACCCTTTAAAGTGGTTGAGGGCAGCCAAACAGAGGATGCGTTTGTTGATGGTTTACGAGAATTAATACTTAACGATTTGACCCGTATTAAAGGGTTGTTGGTTATGGCAAAACCCGACACGAGTGCACAATATTACCTGCAAGGCAGTG
>JABSOG010001205.1 GCA_013216025.1 Algicola sp.
TTAACCGAGCCCAGCATCATCGCTGCTGAACCGCCGAACCCCATCGTCAACGAACTGGTGATCTTGCCCGATATCGAAAAACGACTCGAAGCGTTTGTTCGCTGCTGTCACGGTATTATCGTCTTTCCCGGCGGTGCAGGCACCTCCGAGGAGTTACTGTATATTTTGGGTATTATGCTCCACCCAGAGAATGCAAAACAACAGTTACCCATCATTCTTACCGGTCCGAAAGAAAGCGAAAATTACTTTCGTGAAATCGAAAAATTCATCGACCAAACCCTGGGCCAAGAAGCGCTCGACAAGTTTGAGATCATCATTGACGATCCGGCAAAAGTCGCCAGCACACTCAAAAATAAAATGGCCGATGTCAGGGCTTATCGTAAGGAAAGCGGCGATGCCTACTATTACAACTGGACATTGAAAATCGAACCCGAGTTTCAACTGCCTTTTGCGCCGACTCACGACAATATGGCCAAGCTTAACTTGCACCCCGACCAAAGCACCGAACAGTTGGCAGCTAACCTGCGCCGTGCCTTTTCGGGCATAGTGGCAGGTAATGTCAAAGACGAAGGCATTAAAGAAATACAGCGCAATGGACCATTTGAACTGTCTGGCGATCCGGCCTTGATGAAACTTGTCGACAAGCTGCTTAAAGCCTTTGTCGCCCAACAACGAATGAAACTGCCGGGCACCGAATATGTGCCTTGTTACAAAATCAAAAGCTGACTTGGCTGACGGCTAACGCCGAGAAGGCCTCCGGCCTTTTAAGATCAAAAGCTTCAACACGGAGGCACGGAGCCACGGAGGAAAGAAAGAGAAGTGCAAAAAATTAAAAGTAAAGAAAACAGATACGGAACGAGCGGGATATCTAAAACCTAATAACCTTTAGTCTTCTAATTCTTTTTGTCTTTTAATCTTTTCCCTCTTTCTTTTCTCCGCATCTCCGCATCTCCGTGCCTCCGTGTTGAGATCTTTTTTCTTTTAGAGCTGGTGTAGGCAGAACAAAGCCCAAAAAAATAAACTCCCCGCAATGGTTCTAATGTGCAAGCCAATTGATATACTATCCCCCAGTCAATTTCACATCAGTTCACCCTTTTAAATGCAGGTTCAGATATGCAGGTTTTGATAATAGATGCGCTCAATCTCATTCGCCGCATCTATGCCGCCCAAGAACGACCCTTTTTGCCGCTGACTAACGAAGTCAGTGATGCCACACGAAAGCAAATCGTTCACAATACCGTTGCGGCCGTCGAAGTGGCCTTGAAGAAAATGCTGGTTACCGTGCAGCCCAGCCATGGCATTGTGGTGTTTGATGCCGATGGACAGAGCTGGCGCCATAAGATTTATCCCGAGTATAAAGCGGGCCGTAAGCCTATGCCAACCATTCTCAGTGATGGCATGGCGCAAATCAAACAAGCGATCACCGACTGTGGATTCACCCTGCACCGCCAAGATGAACAAGAAGCTGATGACCTGATCGGTGCGTTAGCCAAAAAAGTCGAAGACTCCGGCTATCACGCCACCATAGTGTCTACCGACAAAGGTTTTTTGCAGCTACTGTCAGACAACATAAAGGTGTATGATTACTTTTCTCGCAAATACCTCACTGACGACTACGTTGAAGAGAAATTTGGGGTAAAGTCTCCTCAGCTTATCAACTACTGGTCTTTGGTTGGAGATTCGAGCAACAACATTCCCGGACTGCCGGGCATAGGGCCTAAATCGGCCCTTGATATCTTGCTCAAACATCAGTCACTCAAAGAGGCGCTGACTAGCACCCTATTGAACAAAAAGTTACGCGAAAAATTACAAGACAATCTTGAAGCCTTTAAATTATGTCGGCAATTGGTCGCATTAAAACTCGACATTCAGCTTGGCTTAAACCTGAAAGATATTCGTTTAAAACAGCATTGAGAACGCCATAATCATGAAAACAGTACTAATCACCGGGGCTAACCGGGGCATCGGACTAAAATTTGTTGAATATTATTGCCAACATAACTGGCAGGTGTACGCCACCTACCGCGATGAGCACCACGCCCTGCTTGACCGAACCACCCAGTATGAAAACCTGACTTTACTAAAAGTAGATGTCAGCGACCTAGCTTCAGTGGCAAAACTGCAGCATTCGATGACCGGCATTACATTGAACCTATTAATCAACAATGCTGGCACCTACGGCCCAAGCGGCCACAGCTTT
>JABSOG010001206.1 GCA_013216025.1 Algicola sp.
GGCAGAGGTGATGCAGTGTGGTTGTTCCACATAAATCAGCGATAACGCAGTAGAAAGGACAAACAAACGCTGCCCTTTGGGTTCGTTTCAAAGCGTTTTACTCAGCGTTGCTCATTATTCGCTTAGATGACTAGGCCACACAATGAGCGCCTTGATTAAAACGCTTTGAACTCGAACAAAATTTCAACTCGAAAGATCAACAGGCCCTAGCAATGAAGTTTCTCTCAATATTTTTTCTTGTAGTATTTTCTACTCATTCAATTGCGGCGACAAATTCGGCTACTGAAAAAATTGAAGGTATTACAGTCAGCGTTTTCTGCAGTTATGGAGTCGATTCTTGGTTTAGAATAAAAGGAACCAACATTGCAACATAAAAAAGTGAACCCAATCATTCGAGTGCTTAGAGTCGTCATGCCCATTGTTGGAATAACCATTGGATTGGCGCTCAATTGGCAAATGCTGTGGGCTTGGATATTACCGCTCCCTAATACAGTTCAACAACAAGCAAATCAAGCATTGAGTCATGGCTTTGATGGCATTATTGTTTATGTTGACGAAGCAGGCAAACCACCCGCATTTTATAGCGCTGGCTGGAATGACCGAGTGAACAAAATACCTGCCGACCCCCAATCATTATTCAAGATTGGCAGTATCAAAAAATTATATGTCGCTGTTGCTGCCACCAAATTGGTCAATAACCAAATGTTGTCGCTCGATGATACGCTCGCCGAACATTTTCCAGCACTGGTAAACAGGATTGAAAATGCCGAAAAAATCAACTTGAGATTGATGCTGCAACATCGCAGCGGCATTCCGAACTATAGCGATAATGCTGATTTTCCCTGGGGAGACCCACCGCAAAGCAAGACAGAAAAACTTGAATTTGCACTTGATTTACCGGCTATCTTTGCGCCAAATGACGATTACGATTATTCAAACACCAATTATTTGTTGATTGCCCAAATCATTGAAAAAGTGCTGGGTTATAGCGCTCAGCAATATATCAAGGCGCAAATTTTGCACCCGCTGGGGTTAAACAATACTTTCTCTTCGCTTAGTGAAGTAGATATAAACGATGTTATAAATGGTTATTACAAAGGCTGGGCGCCCGACCCAGACGATTTGCCAAGTGACTATTACCCAGGTTACAGACCCAATTTAAAGGCATATCAATATGGCACAATGATAGCCACAGCACAGGATGTGGGCCTATTCTTGAGGGCATTAAATGATGGTTCATTGTTTGCTGAAGGTGAACAGGCAATCTATTCGTCAATTTACGAGTACGACCATACCGGTTGGGTTCCAGGCTATCTGAGTTGTGCAAAATACCACAAAGACATTGATACCGTTGTTGTTCAGTTTGTGAATACCAGTGACGATGTGGCGTTTTTTGTTGTCTCGGAGATTATTTGTGACCGTATTGGTAAAATCCTTCATGAACAGCAACGAAATCGATAAAAGAGAGAGCGAAGTTATATGGCAAGATTAATTCTGGTTTGTGGTCCCACAGGGGGAAAGCACAAAAAGACCAATGTTCAAATCAAGCCAAAAAATTGGGTGTAGACGCTGAAATACATTTTCTGGATGCATCCGCAGACATTCGCAAGCAAAGAGTCAAAATAGTAAATCATTGAGTCATCAAAATAATAGCTCGCGGTTTTCATCCGTGAGCAGATCACCGGCAATCGGCATTCGACATACTCAAGCAATTTAACCGGCATACACAAAGTAGTGAAACGGCCAATGCGGTTGGTCACCAAACGCTCTGCCATGCACGATAAAAACGGCATTATGCCGCCATTGGCACAATGTGACTGTAAGGTTTTGACTGTTTTTGATGTTTGATGTTGTAACAGTCAATATGACGTTACTTGAATAATAGATAGGCGAAAGGCACACAAATTATCAACTACCTTGTTGACATAGTTTATTTAAGTTGTTAGCTTAACGTTAATGAAGGTTTACAAGAACATTAACAACCAACCTGAGAGTGCAAAAAACATGAAATTAAACAATACTAAATCGCAAACAAAACTCACTGCTACCACAGACACTGTAAAGTTTCGCTCACAAATCAAAGCGGGTCCTATGCCAAGAAAGAAAATATCTTCTAAATAGTCATAGATGATATCAAAAAGCCCTTTTACGTACTAATCGTATATTAGGGCTTCCCAAAAACAGGTTAGTGCAAGCCA
>JABSOG010001207.1 GCA_013216025.1 Algicola sp.
CGCGAAGATAAAGGTTACACCTACGGTGCCCGTACTTCGTTCTGGGGTGATAAGTTGGCTGGTGGTTTCACTGCATCAGCATCGGTTAGGGCAGACGCGACTGACAAGTCGATAATTGAGTTTGTCAAAGAACTTAAGTCTTACCACGCTCAAGGTATCTCAAAAGAAGAGTTGGCGTTTACCCGCAACGCCATCAACCAAAAAGATGCACTTAAGTACGAGACGCCTCGCGCCAAACTACGCTTTTTGGCACAGATTCTGGAGCATGACCTAACTCCTGAGTTTGTTGCTCAGCGGACTAAAATCTTGAGCGAGATCAGTGCAGAAGAAATTAACGCCTTGTCAGCCAAACACCTGAACATCGACGAAATGTTGATGGTTGTGGTTGGTGATGCCAAGACGTTGAAACCTAAGCTGGCTGAGTTAGGTTACAAGGTAGAGGATTACAAGCTGTAACCTTTAAACTGGCCCGAAGATATTAAAGCTCCGTTATGGGCCGGTGAAACGGAGGCCAGCAACAGGGGTCAGAACACTTGAAGCGCAGGGACAGGCAAGCTGTCCACTAACCTTCAAGTGCTCTGACCCCATTTTTTTAAGGCTGGTAGAGTGATTTCATATGTTTAGACCTGTTTTTCACATGATCCTACATTTTGCCGTACCAGCGGCGGTAGCTAAACTTGGCTTTGCCAAACGTTGGCAACAAGCCTGGTTTATCATGATGGCCACCATGGCGGTGGATCTCGACCATCTGCTTGCAGACCCTTTATACGCACCAGACCGATGCAGTATCGGATTTCATCCGTTGCATACCACTTGGCCTGTTCTGCTCTATGTTTTGCTTTGCTTTTTTCCCAAGACTCGTTTGGTGGGAATTGGGTTGGTGATTCATATGGTGCTGGATGGTGTTGATTGTTGGTTGATGTGAGGGGTTATTTTTGATAAGCGTCAGATATACGGAAGATCTGCTACGACTAAACTTTCAAATTGTTGCTATTTTGGACCTTTAATTACTGCAGATACAAATTGATATAATATGTTAATGCTTAGCTAGGTGACTTATAGCGTATATTTGCAATCGTCAAAATGACTGTTTTTTTAACGGAACGAGTAATCATGAAGAAGAATACTTTGCTGGGGCGCGTGCTGTTGTGCATTGCGCTAATGTCTACCGCTGTCACTGCCGAAACTTGGATCCCCATCTCCAATGATGGATTAACGTTTTTTATCCCCAAGATAAACTTTCACGCTGAACAATTATCTGCCAGTGATTATCGGCTGAGCTGGCATGAACAGTCAAATACCGACACATACAAGGTTGAGCGTTTGGTTGCTGACCTGAATGCCTCTAATAACTCGACTGAAATCGCCACAAAATGGGATTTGATCAACGAGCAAACTGGAAATTCGCTGGACGTAACCCATAACCTGACATCCTTAGGTTTAGGGGTTAATCAAAGCTATCGATTGTCGACGTGTAGTGGGGCAAACTGCACCGCAATAGAAACGGTCAGCTTCCAAGTCGATGTTGATAATCTGACCAACACCATTCCGCAAAATGTCCAAGTGAGTACCCAGACCTTCTCACTTCAGTCAGGTAAAACCGGCCTGACTACCAAAGGTCGCATCAACTTTAACGAAAACTCAAATAACCCTTATGCCTATGGTAAGGGTTACCATTTTGAAACCGGCCATAGTTCATCAGGCCATAGTTCACCCGGCCCCAAGTTTGGCCCGCGACATTTGGCCAATCTCACAGAAACACAAGACCCGGAAAAGGATGTTGAGATCACTTGGGAGCCGGTTGTCGGTGCCAGTCACTATATGCTCTCCAAAGCAACTGACAGGGGTGAAGCGCCAACTTTTGAGCTGCTGTACGATTCTGACCACAGCCGCTATTTTCATGCGTCGAGCCAGTCATTCAAGTTTGGTGGTTTAAGCAACGGTACCCATATCTTTATTGTATATGCCTGTAATGAGAACGGTTTTTGCGGTGGCGCCAGTGTAGCGGCACAGCGAGAAATCATCAGTATTCCACCCGCAGCAAAACAGGTTGCTTCACTTTATGTACCTGAGTTCGTAGAAGACAACAGCAGCTATACAATCCAATGGACGCCGCCCACCGATACAGTCGATATCACTGGCTACCAATTGAAAGGCGAGCTTAGTGGGACGTTTTTGAATTTTGGTGTTG
>JABSOG010001208.1 GCA_013216025.1 Algicola sp.
AAATCAGGCGGCACCGGGCAAAACCATCGTAATTAATTGGCCACTATGGCAAGACGGTGGCATGGGACCGGGCAACGCAGCAAAAACCGCGCTTTACCTAAAAAACAGCGGCTTAGAGACCATAACCGACGAACAAGGGTTGGCGATTTTCCAAGAGCTGTTGAATGCCAATCAACCACAAAACTGTCAACCCGCAACCCTAGTAATGACCGGGCAAGCGGCTCGCATTACACAACTGTTACAACACAAATATCAAGTGCCAGTGCCTCAACAAGTGCATCAGCCCAGCCAACGGATTTGCGTAACAGCGGATGTGGTGACCGACATTAAACGTATTGTTGCCGACTGTCTTGATCAAGATGAAAACAAACTGGATAACACCACCAATTGGGTTGATTTCGGTTTTGACTCCATCACTCTGCGTCAACTGGCCAGCAAACTGAGCGACCACTTTGGTCTACAAGTGACGCCAGCATTGTTCTTTAGTGCCGCGACCATTGGCCAGTTGGTTGAGTATTACAACGACAAACACCCAGACAAATTAAAAGAGATATACCGCCAAGTGGCTGTTTTGCAAGAGCCTGTTGACCAAGAAGTGTCAGTAGAAGTTACCAGAGTGTCGTCAGAGCCCATCGCCATCATCGGCATGTCGGGCCGTTTCCCACAAGCGGCTAACGTTGACGAGTTTTGGCGTTTGCTTGAACAAGGCCAAAGCGCCATTGGTGACATTCCAACTTCGCGTTGGGACTGGCGTGATTATTTCACCGTGCCGGGCGACGTTAACAACAAGATCACCACCAACCAAGGGGGTTTCATCGATGGCGTTGACGAGTTCGACCCATTGTTTTTTGAGATCTCCCCCCGTGAAGCACAAGAAATGGATCCGAGCGAACGCATTCTGTTGATGGAAGCCTATCGCGCCATCGAAGACGCCCGCTTGTCACCCGCGTCATTAAGAGGTTGTGATGTCGGCGTATTTGTCGGCATGGAAGAAGGTCAATATACCCAAGTGACCGGCACCCACAGTATTACCACCAGTGGCAACGCCATGATCTCGTCACGTTTGTCATACTTTTTAGATTTGCACGGTCCCGCCATTGCCACCAATACCGCCTGTTCATCGGGTTTGGTTGCCCTGC
This sequence comes from Algicola sp., assembly GCA_013216025.1. Lineage (GTDB taxonomy): Bacteria > Pseudomonadota > Gammaproteobacteria > Enterobacterales > Alteromonadaceae > JABSOG01. The sequence continues at coordinate 1,140 of JABSOG010001208.1, forward strand.
ACGAAGCTGCTCGCAGCTTGTCTCGCGGTGATTGTCAGTCGGCATTGGTCGCCGGTATTTCACTGAGCCTGTCACCCATCAACTACGTGATGATGAGTCAGGCCGGTATGTTGTCGCAAGACGGCCAATGTCACAGCTTTGCCAAAAATGCCAATGGTATCGGTGTCGGCGAAGCGGTTGTGGTGCTGATGTTAAAACCGTTAAGTGTCGCCCAAGCTAATGGCGATGCCATCTACGGCACCATCAAAGCCAGCGGTATTAACTTTGACGGAAAAACCAACGGCGTAACCGCGCCAAACGGCAAAATGCAAGCGGCGTTGATTGCCAACGTTTATCGCGATAACAATATAAACGTTAACGATATCGGTCATATCGTCACCCATGGCACCGGCACACCGCTGGGCGACCCGGTTGAAATCAATGCCCTGAACGATGTCTTTGACACACTGCAAACCGACAAAAAAACCGGTTACTGTAATATCACCAGCTGCAAAAGCAATATCGGCCATACCATGGCGGCGTCCGGTCTGGTCAGTGTGGTAAGCCTACTTAAAGGGATGCAGCATCACAAAATACCCGCCAGCATCAATTGCCAACAACAAAGCGAATATATCAATTGGCAGCAAAGCCCGTTTGTCGTTAATACCGCCACCCTCGATTGGCAAAAAACCAACAATAAACCTCACTTAGGGGCCGTCAGCTCCTTTGGTCGCAGCGGCACCAATGCGCACGTGGTCATCGAAGAATATGTTGCGGCTCAAATCAATGACACACCGCTCGAAACAGATGCAAGCAATGACAAAGTGGCGATTGTGCTGTCTGCCAGAACCGATGAGCAGTTACAGCAAAAAGTGGCTGATTTACTTCAACACATCAGCGAACAAAAAGTGGATTTGGCCGCAATGGCTTATACCCTGCAAGTGGGTAGAGAAGCGATGGCCCGCCGTGTGGTTTTGATGGTTGATTCGGTTGAACAATTAATTACCAAGCTGCAAGCGTTAGTTGATGGCCAAAGCGATATTAACCTCTTCAAAGATCAAGACATGCCATTG
>JABSOG010000120.1 GCA_013216025.1 Algicola sp.
GTAGCCCCTAATCACGTTATCTATTGAGAAGGTGTAGGCTTTTACCAGACAATCGTCATCGGCAATGGCAAGCGCCGAAAACGTATACGGACTGCCAACAGTGATAGTGCTTGCCGCATCCAGAATAACACCATACAAATAGCAATCCATTTCTGCGCCACTGTCATCAGTACTACAGTTCGCAACGGCGTATTCCGCAGGTTTAGAAAAAGCGTTAGAAGGTTTATCGAAATTTATCTGATGCCCTTTGATGGTTGATTTGGCGTCATAAAGGCGCCTGCGCTGTTTTGAGGATTGAAAGCTATCATCGGGCGCGGCGATTTGCTCAGGCGATGGCACCAGAAACTTCGCCAGCGCGGGTGACCAAACAACCGCTTGCCAAGGCGAACCGCTGACACTGGCATATTGTAATTGTGTTTGAGTTTGGTTGTGTCCTGTGATCTTTGTTTGTGTGCTGATTGCACCTTTTGTTCTGTCATCAAACTGTAAACGAATGTCTTCTTCATCTGCTTGGTAAACATAATTGACTTGGCCTTTGTTGCTGTCGTTCACTCCGGTTAATCGGCCAAGGCCGTCATATTGATATTCTGTGCTGATGTCTCCTTGGGTTATTTTAACTGGGTTACCTTTGGCAGAATATTTGACTGACATTACCGCGTTGCCATCGTTGGTGATCTTGGTCACCTGATTTTGCGCATTCAAAGTCAGCCCGTTTATTTTGCCTTCGCTGGTCGCAGTCGTTCTTTTTACCGACTGAGTTAAGTTGCCCACTTTGTCATAACCGTAATCGACCAAACTGTGATCACTGCGGGTCGTTTGCGTTCGAAACCCGAGTTTATTGTATTTGTATTGATGGCTTGAATCATCAGAAAAGGTCACTTTTGCCAGCCTACCCACAGCGTTATAGTCAAATCGTGCGGTTTGACCGCTTGTCGTAAGGCTAGCCATCAAACCATCGGCGTTATATGAATAGGTTGTTGTGTTCGCTGGCAAACCTCGGTGCGATTCTGTCTCGACAAGTACATCGCCGTTATCGGCATATTGATAGCTGCGGTCGAACTTTGCGGTTTTATGACGGGTTAAGTTGCCCTTGGTATCATATTCGTAATTGACGAGTGTTTTTTCCGCCCCTTCGATTGCCAGTGTTCGGCCTTCTCCATCATAACGGTAGCTGTATTGTGCAAAGTTTCGTTCCATTGCCGTGGGTTTTGCGTTGATGTCGTAACGTAAAGGTCTACCGTTTTCGTCATAAACGATTTGGGCCTGTTGCACGTTGTTGTGCATCAAACCGGTGATTTGATTGCGGTCGCTCAACTCTATTTGACTGATGAGCCCTTCGGCATTGATGACTGCGGTAGTTATACCGCTGGCGTTATGTTCGAATATCGTTTCATCGCCATTGGCGTCTTTAACGTGGGTTTTGTTGCCTTGATATTGAAAATTGTGTTTTTGCCAGCGAACTTTGGCGCTGGTCGTTTTGCCGTCTTTACCAAAGCGAAACTTCGCCGCTGTTTTGCCTTCAGGGTCGATTACTTTGTGCAACAAGCCAGTACCGTGATAACGGTATTTCCATTGGTTGCCCCCCAAGTCGTCAACACCAACAAGCCGGTCTTTGGCGTTGTAATGATATTTAACCACTCGATTAGCATTGTCTTCTATGCGAACAATTTTGCCGTTATTTCGATAAATCGTCACTGCTCGATTATTATCACCGCTGATTTTTGATAGCTGATTCTCGACGTAGGTCAGTCTCAGTGCATTGTTATTGTTGTCGTTTATACTGACCAAACGATATTTGCCACCAAGAAGTTCAAATCGTTTTATCCAATTATCTAGATAAGTTATTTCAATTTGACCCAAATCGTTAAAGTCTACGGCTTTGATATCACTGTTTTGTGCGGGGGTAATGTTAAAGCCTACGGACGCCGGAATAAAACGTAACTCATCCGCCGTACCATCACGATACAGTAAGCTACCGTCAGCGAGCTTTTGAATGGTTTGTGCAAAAGATAACTGCCAACCTTGACCAAAATCACCACCCTCACCAAGGCTTGAATCGTAAATTCGCGCCATAACAAGTGGTACCCTGCCAGCAACAACCATATCTCGTACGGCAAAAGTTGTATTGGCCTTGGCTGTATTCACATATCCCAGTTGCTGGCCGTAAAAGCTGGATTGTTCATTTTTGAAAAAACGAGATACCCGGCGACGTTCAGACAACTCGTTTAGTACGTCGACGTGAGATACCAGCAAAGGCGGTGGGGCCTTCTTGTGTAAAGCGTCTTGTGAAAGGGAGGACGAAGAAAAGAATGTCAATCCGCAAAGAATGACAAATAGAGTGAATTTGTTCATGTTGCAACCTATTGTTGTTTTTATTATGGCGTTATCGGGTTAATTTTTAGTATGTGGCGCAGGTTAATATCTCATTACAGGTAAGTCAATAGTTTTGTAGAAACAAACGAGAAAATTGGCTTGCTGTGAAACGTGTAAGGTGTGCGCACTATGAATGATGTTTTTTATTTGTTGCCGTGAGCGTCAACCAAAGTGCAAATCAGTAAAGAACATTACAGCCGAAGGCGCAACCCGCAAATTTAATTCGAAATGATGCACACATTCATAGCGACTATTGCTTAAGTCTTCTGTAGAATATTTCCCTTTTTGTCATAAAGATACGGCTATAGGTTTTTGATGCCCCGCACTTTACGTTAGGATAACGGCATGACCCAGTAACAAGTCCTTGAAGGGCCTGTGTATTACCACCGCAGCCTGCGTATAACATAGGCTGCGGCGAAGAATAGATGTCTTAAAAAAATAGACGAAGAATTTTTGAGTATTAGGAATAAAGCAACAAATGGCTACAGCAACAAAAAAAAGTAAGAGCAAAGCAGTTAAAACCAAAGCGGTTAAAACACTGGGGTTTGAAGAAAACCTGTGGGACAGCGCCAACAAGTTGCGTGGTAGTGTCGAATCAGCTGAATATAAGCATGTGGTACTTAGCCTTATTTTCTTGAAGTTTATCAGTGACAAGTTTGAAGCCCGTAAAGCCAAAATCATCGAAGAACATGGCGATGATGCCGCGCAGTATGTTGAAATGGCGGCATTTTATAACCAAGCCAACGTATTTTATTTACCCGAAGACGCCCGTTGGTCAACCATTCAAATTCATGCCAAACAAACCGATGTTGCGATCAAAATCGACACGGCTTTACATACCATCGAAAAAGAAAATATTGAACTTAAAGGCGCGTTGCCCCAAAACTACTTTTCGCGCCTAGGGTTAGACACATCCAAACTCGGTGCCTTAATAGACACCATCGACAACATAGACACCATTGCCGACCAATGCGATATGAGCGAAGAAGATGTGGTGGGCCGGGTATACGAATACTTTTTAGGTAAGTTTGCCGCCAACGAAGGTAAATTAGGGGGCGAGTTTTATACCCCCAAATGTATTGTTAGCCTAATCGCCCAAATGATAGAACCGTTTAAAGGCAAGGTATACGACCCGTGTTGTGGTTCGGGTGGTATGTTTGTACAGTCGGTTAAATTCACCAACAGCCATAACGGCAACCAAAAAGACATTTCGATTTACGGCCAAGAATACACCAGCACCACTTATAAACTGGCCAAAATGAATTTGGCCGTACGCGGCATTGGTGGCGACTTGGGCAAGGTGCCCGGTGATACTTTCTTTAAAGACCAACACCCTGATTTAAAAGCCGATTACATTATGGCCAACCCACCCTTTAACCAAAAGCAATGGCGCGGCGAAAACGAATTAACCAACGACCCACGTTGGACCGGTTACAACACTCCGCCCACAGGCAACGCTAACTACGCTTGGATACTGCACATGATTGCTAAGCTTAGCGAAAACGGCACCGCTGGGTTTGTGTTGGCCAATGGGTCGATGAGTACCAGCACCAGTGGCGAAGGGGTCATTCGTCAACAGATCATTGAAAACGACTTAGTCGATTGCATGATTGCAATGCCCGGCCAATTGTTTTTTACCACGCAAATCCCGGTTTGCCTGTGGTTTTTAAGCAAAAATAAACGCAAAGTCGTTGACGACAACCCACTAAACCAGCGCCGTGACCGTCAAGGCAAAACATTGTTTATTGATGCTCGTGAACTGGGTACCATGGTTAACCGTACGCTTAAAGAGCTAACCACCGACGATATAAAAACCATCACTAACACCTACCATGCTTGGCGCGGTGAAGACACCACGCTTAGTGAAGGGTATACAGACCAAGCGGGCTATTGTAAATCAGCCACCTTGGCTGAGATAAAAGACAACGACTACGTATTAACGCCCGGTCGTTATGTTGGTGCTTCCGAGGTTGAGGATGATGGCATACCTTTTGAAACCAAAATGACGGAGTTAAGCCAAACTTTATACAACCAAATGGCACAAGCAGACGAGTTCGATAAAGCAATTCGCAAAAATCTGGAGGTCCTCGGTTATGGGGAATAATTGGCCATTAGTTAAAATCGCGGATATTCAGGCTAATACTAAAGGTGCTATTGCTATTGGGCCTTTTGGTTCACGACTGAAAAGTGACTGCTATGTAAATTCAGGTATCCCAGTAATAAGAGGCACCAACATTTCTAGGGGCCCAGCGTTTAAAGGTGAATTTGTATATATTACTGAAGACAAGGCAGATACTCTTGGTTCAAGTAATGTATATAAAGATGATCTTGTTTTTCCTCATCGAGGCTCTATCGGTGAAGTTGGTATTATCTTAGAGGATAAAAGATTTGTTCTGTCTTCAAGTTTGATGAAAATTACTTGCGATACCACTAAAGTAAATCCTAAGTATATTTATTATTTTTTTAAGAGTAATGAAGGGATACATGCTCTTTTAAAAAACGCTTCACAAGTGGGAACCCCGGGGATTGGACAGCCCCTCACATCGTTAAAAAGCATTGAGTTTCGAAAACCTCCTTTAACGGTGCAAAATAAAATAGTGGCAGTGACTTCATCGCTTGACGAAAAAATCGAACTCAACTACCAAATGAACCAAACCTTAGAACAAATAGCACAAGCATTATTTAAAAGCTGGTTTATTGATTTTGACCCAGTGATAGACAATGCATTGGCGGCAGGTAATACCATTCCTGATGAATTGAAGGCAAGAGCTGAACTGCGTAAAAAGGTGCTGGTAACTGCCAATATAAAACGATTGCCTATTGCAATACAGCAGTTGTTTCCTTGTGAGTTTGTAGGAAGCACGTCATTAGGACAAGTACCAGTAAATTGGGCCGAATGTAACTTTCTATCTTTAATTAAATTAATTGGTGGTGGTACGCCCAAGACAACAATTAATGAATATTGGAACGGAGATATACCTTGGTTTTCAGTTGTTGACGCGCCAAGAGACGCCAATATATTTGTTGTCGATACCGACAAACATATAACACAGCTTGGCGTCGATAAATCTTCGACTAAAATACTTCGAGAAGGCACTACAATCATTAGTGCAAGAGGTACTGTTGGCAAGTGTGCAATGGTTGCGACACCAATGGCTATGAATCAATCCTGTTATGGTATAAATGGGCTTGAAGGTACCGCAGATGAATATATCTATTTTTTAACTCGCTATCAAGTGACAAATTTACAAAAGCGAAGTCACGGTTCCGTTTTTGATACCATAACAAAGAAAACGTTTGAGTCAATTAATTTACCTTTTCCTGGCGGACCAATAACGCAAGCATTCAAAAACGAAGTTAAACCAATATTGACAAAGGTGCTAGCAAATAATAATCAAATCAATACCCTAACTAAACTCCGAGACACCCTACTCCCAAAGCTAATCTCAGGCGAACTAAAAATCCCAGAGGCCGCACAACAACTCGAAGCGGCCTTAGCCTAATGTGACTCTCAATGTATGTACGAAAGGATAACCGATGAAAAAATTTACCGAAGCAACGCTAGAAGCGGCGATCATGCAATTGTTCAGCGAACAGGGCTATGATCATGTCACAGGTGCACAATTAGCGGGGCTAAACCAACGCACCACTGCCGATGTATTGCTTAAAGACGATTTGCGCGCCTATTTGGCTAAGCAGTATCAACAAGACAATATTACCGCTGGTGAAATTGATTCGGTTATTCTTCAACTTGAGGCCCTGCCCGCCCATGATTTGTACGCCAGCAATAAGCAGTTTTGCCGGTGGTTAAGCGACGGCTTTGCGCTAAAACGCGAGGCCAGTTCGCAACCGGGCATGGCTTCGCAAAAAGATTTACACATTCAATTAATCGACTACACCAATGTCGAATTACAATTGCTGGCTGCGACTGCCATCGTTGAACAGCCCGAAATGATCAGCGATGCAGTTAATTTAATTGACGACAATATTTACGCCATTAGTCCTGCCAACACCGGCATAGAATCAAAAGACACATCACCAACGCCTTACTACACGACACCTGACAATAATATTTATAAAATAGTCAACCAATTGGCCATTGCCCGCACTGAGGGCGACCCATTAATACCCGATGGGGTGTTATACATTAATGGCTTGCCGATAGTGGTGTTTGAGTTTAAAAGCACCGTTCGTAAAGAAGCCACCATTCATGACGCCTACCGCCAGTTAACCAAGCGTTATCACCGCGAAATTCCACAATTATTTGTCTATAACGCTTTTTGTGTGATTAGTGACGGAGTTAACAGCAAAATGGGCGGGTTCTTTTCGCCTTATGAGTTTTTCTACGCTTGGCGTAAGGTCACCGGTAACGAACCGATGGCCAAAGACGGCGTGGCATCGTTACATACTATGGTGCAAGGTTTGTTCGATTTTGCCCGCTTACGTGACGTGGTACGCCATTTTATTCATTTTCCTGATACGTCAAAAGCAGAAGTAAAAATAGTTTGTCGTTATCCGCAGTATTACGCCGCCAATAAATTGCTTAAAAACATTGAAGAACATCGTAAACCCGATGGCGATGGCAAAGGCGGCACGTACTTTGGTGCCACGGGTTGTGGTAAAAGCTATACCATGCTGTTTTTAGCCCGCCTGTTAATGAAGAGCCTGCGTTTTGCCAGTCCGACCAATGTGTTAATTACTGACCGCACCGACCTTGACGAGCAACTGTCAAAGCAATTTACCGATGCAAAAGACTATATTGGTGATCAGCTGATTGTATCAATCAAAACCCGCGAACACTTACGCGAATTATTGCAAGGTCGTAACAGTGGCGGGGTCTTTTTAACCACGATTCAAAAATTTAGCGAAGACACGCTAGAACTCACACCGCGCAGCAACGTTATTTGTATCTCTGACGAAGCCCACCGCAGCCAAATCAATCTTGATAAAAAAATCACTATCACCGAAGCCGATGTAACGACCAACACAGCCGCCTCGGTTAAACAAAGTTATGGCTTTGCCAAGCATTTACATGACGCATTACCCAATGCAACTTACGTAGGTTTTTCGGGCACTCCTATTGATGGCACCTTGGCTGTTTTTGGTCCGGTTGTCGACTCATACACCATGAATGAATCGGTTAAAGATGAGATCACCGTGCCCATCATTTATGAAGGCCGCGCCGCCAAGGTCATATTAGACAACAGTAAACTCGAAGACATCGAAGCCTATTATAAACAGTGTGAAACCGATGGCAGTAACGAGTTTCAAATAGAAGAAAGTAAAAAAGCCACCGCCAACATAAATGCCATTTTGGGCGATCCTGACCGTATTAGAGTGCTGGCCAAAGACTTTGTTGCACATTACGAAAAACGTGTCGAAGAAGGCGCAACCATTAAGGGCAAAGCCTTGTTCGTTTGTAGTTCGCGCGGCATAGCCTATCAGCTTTATCAAGAATTAAAGCTGCTGCGGCCCCTGTGGTTTGAAGTACTTGAATGTGAAGCCGGGGTAACCTTAACCGACCAAGAACGTGAAAAAATAAAACCCGTTGAGCAAGTAAAAATGGTGATGACGCGCACCAGTGACGACGATAAAGTACTTTACGAAATATTGGGTGCCAAAGAATACCGTAAAGCCTTGGCCAATCAATTTAAAGACGAAAAATCGAACTTCAAAATTTCAATTGTGGTCGATATGTGGTTAACCGGGTTTGACGTGCCGTTTTTGGACTCGATTTATATCGACAAACCCTTGCAACAACACAACCTAATTCAGACCATATCGCGGGTTAACCGTAAATGTGCCAATAAAAATAAAGGTTTAGTGGTCGACTACATTGGCATTAAAACCCACATGGACAAGGCCATGCAACAGTTTTCAAAAATTGACCAAGACAATATTGAAGACGTTGCCGCTGCCATTGTGGTAGTAAAAGACCACTTGGATTTATTGGCCAAACTGTTTCATGGTTTTGATAACTCGGCATACTTTAATGGCGACCCTTTAGCGCAATATAACTGTTTGGGTATGGCGGCAGAATTCGCCATTCAAACCAATGTTCGTCAACAACGTTTTATGGCTTTGGTTAAACGCCTAAAAGCCGCCTACGATGTTTGTTGTGGTTGCGAAGCCATCAGCGAAATAGAACGTGATCATATTTACTATTATTTGGCTGTACGTACTGTGGTGTATAAGCTGACCAAGGGTGAAGCACCTGACACCGAGCAAATGAATAAGAAAGTGCGTGACATGATAGCCGAAGCATTAAAAAGCGATGGTGTTTCAGAGATATTCAAACTCGGTAACGATGACGGTGTGGCGATTGACATTTTCAATGATGATTATGTCGAGAAAATAAGTAAAGTTAAGTTACCGCACACCAAAATAAAACTGCTCGAAAAACTGTTGGCCCAAGCCATCGGCGATTTTAAGAAGGTCAATCATTCGCAGGGCACTGATTTTTCAAGACGCTTTAAGGGGTTGGTCGATAAATACAACGAGCGCAAAGAAGAAACCGTATTGACCAGCGATGTACTTGAAGATTTTTCAGACCAATTAGTCGACTTTTTTGGTGACGTTAAAGGGGCCGTGTTGTCTTATGAGGATATGGACATTGATCAGCAAGAAAAAGCTTTTTACGACATTTTGAAGTCATTGGCCGTTAAATACGACTTTAGTTATCCAGAAGACAAAACAATTGAATTGGCTAAAGCCGTTAAGGTGATAGTCGATGATAAAGCAAAGTTTCCTGACTGGAGTAAGCGCGCAGACATAAAAGCCGATCTCAGAGTTTCCTTGATTATATTATTGGCGAAATACAAATACCCACCGATCACCCATGATGATGTTTACCGCGAAATATTTACCCAAGCCGAAAATGCCAAGAAGAACTCAGAGTTAAAGTGATGAATTGTACAAGCTTGGGAGGCATCATATACGGTTGGACAAGATGGATTTATGATTGCTATCTGCGGCAGTGTGGCAAAGCAAAAAGTAAAACCTAATGACCTCTAAAACCCTAAAGCTCTACCACACCATTTTAATCCTGTTCATTTACGACAGTTACTTGGTGCGTATAACACATGGATTCAAGTAACAACCTATGGCACACCCGGGGAGGCTATCTATACCTACCAGATTGTGCGAACAGTCAATATCGCAGATTGATACTGGCGTTTGCACTTGGCCAATACGCGGCCCGCTGGCTGCTACTGCTAGCGGTATTGGCGATTGGCCATTTGGTGTTTTTTGATTATCAGTGGTCAAAAGACTTTGCCGTTGTAATACAAAGAGACTGGTCCTACTTTATCGCGCTGTTATGCATTGCGCTGCACAGGTTTCATTTTGAGCCTAAATTAGGTGCCGTTGGGTCAATAGCCGCGAAAGAATAAAGAATTCGAAAATAATTTAAATTATTTTCAAGTAGGTTAAATGACCATTTATCTTAATGGTATGACTTTAGGTTTTAGTAACACCGTTAGTAACACCAGCGAGTTTTAAATTTAAATAAAGTGATGTTTATCAATCGCTTAACTCACCGATTCAGCTGCCGCCATCTCCACCACACAGTAGTCAAGTAGACGAAAAAACCGCAACGATTTCAAAGTCTTGCGGTTTTTTATTGTCTGTTTTTTAGTCCGATTTTCATCTTGAAAGCATAGTTGACTTGATATTTTAGTAACACTGTTAGTAACTTTGCTGAAAATCAATAAATTGAAAACGCTATTCAAGGTTTTTTGTACTTTCACGCCATCATTTACGGCAGTTAATTTAACTTTAATGCAGTTTTAATCCATTTTTGTGAGCGACATCACAGTTTTTGTAATGGTTTGCCCGTATTCTTGTTTCCAAGGTCTCAAAGCCTTATTGTTATCAGTTAATGTATTACCCTTTGTGCAGAGGCACAGAAAATGAATTTCATTTTCTATTTGGTAGCCACCGTGTCTCTGTCGTTTTTCTAAGTTATTGCACTGCTTCATTATTTATTAAATTTCTTCCTTTTATCTCATTTTCATTCCGTTTTAAATCATTAGCCCTTATTATCGCGCTTCATTTGGCTCAATTATTGCTGTTACTTGTCAAATAACTGAAACAGCCAGAAAGTGTGGTCAAAAAATTGTCGATGGTCTTGAATATCATAGCAATCGACCGATATTTGACAGCCGTTCGCCAGTAATCACGTATAATGACAGCATGAAATATGAAGTTATATACAAAGGAAAGACAGTGGAATCTTTGACGAAAAGGTCAACACCAGCAAATCGGGCGACTGAAAACGACCAAAATGAGACAGGAGATCAGCACATTATTGGTGCCCGTGCGTTGCAATTTGCCAGTGCCAGAGCAAATCACTGCCACAAGCTACAAGCCCATTACACTGCATTGGTTGACTTACACACTGCAGATGACGAACAGACACCCAAATCCTTCTGAGCCAATCTAAGCCTTCCTAGAGCGCCGAATGGTTATATAACCATCACCAGCGAGAGCCAAAATTTATCTTAATCAAGTTGGACCGACACTTCGGCAGATTAATGCAGGTTTAGTCATCTCGGCAACTGCTCCTGCGTTGCTCTAATGACCTACATCCTTGTAGGAATAAATCAAGTGAATCTAACGCCGAGTGAGGGAATTTTGGCCTCGCCCTTCGGGAATGGCGAAAAAGCGCTCATGCTGCATCATCCAAGCTTACAATAGAACGACTATTGCTGCACTTGGCTTCTTTGCCTGAGCGCTTTTTCGACATTCTGGTGGTGGTTATTTAACCATTCGGCGCTCTAAGGCTCTGCACTTGCAGTAACGCAGACCCTTGTTGTATTTCTCCCATCAAAATCCTAACAAGTCAGCACTAACTCTAATAACTCAGTATTTTTCTACTAGATTTTTTTGTCTTCAAAGGATTCTATGGGATTTTTTGCGTTCTAGGGTTTATAGTGTAATGAGTTAACTTTTTGTGCTGACGGTGAGCCATGTCGATTGAATATATTATTTCATATCTTGAAGATGAACATCTGGTATCAACGGAGTTTTGGGGTATTGCTGATGCCAACAGTATAGAAAAAATGTATGAAGGTTGCTGCATTGTGGCCAAAAAGCACCATTGCTCGCATGTACTGATTGATATTCGAAAGGTTAACCTACAATTGCAGCCCGCCCAATTAAAACAACTAAACGCCGGCATCGCCCAATCACTGCTGGGATTAAGTATCGCCCGGGTAATCAACATCAGTAATTACCGTCACGATTTAACTTGTCAGGTGCTGAGCAATCATTCAGTCAATATTCACGATTTTGAAGAGGTTGATGCCGCAAAAAAATGGCTGGGGGAGCAGGGTTAAACCAATCTCTCAATTGCCTCCTATCCCTTATCTTCTGATACTACAACTCAATCTCTAATCCATCATAGGTCGAACAAATATCTAGTTGTTTATTATCATTGCGGGTCATTCGTTCAAAATCGAGCGCCTCATACAGATTATCGTCGATTTGTTGGTCGCTATTGGTGGGCTCATGGTGAAACAGACACAATTGTTTGACATTTGCCCGTTGACATAATTCGACGCCGGTGAGGTTGTTTGAGTGGCCCCAGTCCTTTTTGTAGGTGATAGATTCAAGCAATGAATACATGGCATCAAAAATCACCGCATCGGCATTTTTGAAAAAATTGACAACGCCCAGTAGATATTGCTGATCTTCAAGTTTATGCTCCGAGTCAGTAGAGTACACCAAACACTTGCCCCCTTTCTCAAAGCGATAACCGTAAGAGTCACCCTTGTGAATTTGCAACTTGGCGGTGATTTTAAAACCGTTGATGTGGTATTCCTTGCCCGGCTCTAAGGTAATGAATTCAATATCAGCACCGAGTTGATCAAAATCAACCGGAAAATTGGGATCTTTGTGCTGTTGTCGAAATGACGTTTCGAGCTGCTGGTGACAACCATAAATGCGGATAATGTTACCGGATTTGTAGGCGGGCGTAAAAAAAGGAAAACCCATGATATGATCCCAGTGCAAATGAGACATAAACACGTTGTATATTTGTGGTTTTCGATGGCGACTGAGCACGTGACTGCCAAATTCTCTCAAGCCAGTGCCCATATCACACAGAGTATACTCTTGGGAATCATCACAGATTTGGACACAGGAGGTATTGCCGCCGTAGGAACCGTGAGTAACAAAGGGTAGTGTAGACAAAAAGGCATCGATCTCGCTTTCGTTACTTATTCTGGCCTTTATCGCCTGTTGCAATACCTGCTTTAGCTTGTCTTTAGTATATTGCGCGTTGGTAGCTACCGGGATGGACCCTCGCGTCCCCCAAAATTTTACCTTCATTGATTCTGCCGAATGTGTTTTTATCTTAGTGTAGTCAATAATTTATAGTATATACCCAAGTAACCTCAAAATGCGGATTCAGTGAGAATTAAAAACGGATGTCACATAGAGTACAGCGTTAGTCCATTGTACTGAATATCTTTTCTTGTCCTGACGAAGGTATAATGCGCTGTTTGCTCTATTGAATGACCTGATGTTGACGAACTCTATGGTTAGAGCCAATTGTCACTTGGCGTTTCAAGTGCCTATGGCTTTAACATTGGTCAGTTGATGAAGGTGCTTTCTACTTGGAAATAATCGGGTTTTAATAAAAATCTCCGACTGTTGTAGAAAACTGATGATGTGTTCCATTGGATACCATTTAGCGACAATCATTGGACGTTGTGAATCTGTGATCCAAAGGGGAATGCCGTAATATTTTCCCTGATGAGTAAATCCGACTTGTATTGCTTTATTTTGATCCATATAACCAAACATTTAAAGATCCTGTTAAGCGCACTGCACCTGGTTGCGAATAATATGCCAAAATTATTTCCGACCGACTTGTTCAAGTTACATTTATGTATTCAATTCGTCCATTACCATGTCAGCCATAATTTCAACTCCCTACCTTCAAATTATTGTCATTGAGCGCCAAGAAATCCTGAGAAAAACCTTACTTCTTTATTACTTATTTTTATTTGGTACAGTTATTGTCGCGAAATCTGACACCTTGTATCATATAAAACGGAAATTGATAAAAAGTCCTCTAAAATTCGGGGCGAAACTCGCTGTATGGCAGTAAATCAGGGCTTTAGCGCCATTTTCAGGCACTTTGCGAAAAAGGACTTTATAATGGTCTTTATGGCGCGAATGATTGACAAGGCAGTGGTTACGAAAATAGTATAAGTGGAGAAAAAAAGCCTTTAATTGGTATTTTTGCCTTTGTTGAATCGTTCGATGATTTCTTCACGAGTGAACAGTAAATCGAAGTTCAACTTGACATAAAATTTCAGTTCACCACTGTCGATAAACAGGTATTCGTTATCAATATTAAACTGTCCTTTGACCGGTTGGATTTCTATTAGTTTGAAATCATCCTGGTCAAAACGATAAGGTTTGTTGATATCAATTTTGTCATTTTTACGCCTGAACAATTTGACTGTCGCCGAATAGCTCTGGTGATCGTTTTCACGAATACGCATCGAAAAATAATACTTGTGGGTCATGTTGAAGGAGCGCTTGTCTTCGCCGTTGTTTTGTTGATAGATAGGACGAAAGGTTTCAATGCTGGCTTTGCCATTATAAGGGCGCAGCTTGAAATCGACGGGCTTAGAGTAACCACTTTTGAATTTAACACCAAGAATGTATTGTGCGTCATTCGGCTCTATCACCCTAACGTCAAGAAAGCCTTTATAACGATTGTAGGGCTGGGTCTGCGAATGCGCCTTTGTAAGGCATAGAGGCACGCAGAGGACGAAAAAACAGATAAAACAAGACAGTCCCCCAGCGTATAAGTCACTTTTTAATCTTCTGCTTATTTGGGTCAAATTTGTCATCACTAATGCACCGAATGGTTAAATAAACGCCACCAGAATGTCGAAAAAGCGCTTAGGCAAAGAAGCCAAGTGCAGTAATAGCCGTCCTATTTCAAGCCTTGGATGATGCAGTATAAGCGCTTTTTCGCCATTCCCGAAGGGCGAGTCCAAAATTCCCTCATTCAAGCGGCCGGCGCCCCGGTTAAATTTGTTTGATTTATTCCTACATGGATGTAGGTCATTAGGGCAACGCAGGAGCGGTTGCCGAGATGACTAAACCTGCGCAAATCTGCCTTGATTGAGCGCAATTTTGGCTCTCGCTGGTGACGATTATTTAACCATTCGGTGCTCTTGATTCTATAACACTGCGGCTAGCGCACTGTCGATGGTTTCATGTTCAAAACGAAAGCCCATTTTGACCAAATGTGAGGGCATGACCCGAGTACTTGAAAGCAACAATTCGTCGGCCATTTCGCCAAAGGCCAACCTGGCCATAAACGCAGGCATTGGTATAATCGTTGGTCTTTGTAGGGCACGTCCCAACGCTTTGGTGTACTGGGCATTGGTCACCGGATTTGGTGACACCAAATTTACCGGGCCAACCGCGGTTTCGTGACTCAATAGAAAGTCGATTGCCCGCACCATGTCTAT
>JABSOG010001209.1 GCA_013216025.1 Algicola sp.
CTTGGCAGCGGCAGTGTTTTAACGCTGACTTTGCCACTTTAACTTTTACAATTTAAAAGACTATTTGTTCACTTTACGGCAACTTTTTAGCCATGTTTTTGGTCATTTTGGACTATGCTTAATAGATAAATCGGTATAACTATCAGAGAAACACCCTTTGCGTCAGCTCATTTCTGTGTTTTTATTGCTCGTTTTTTCTGGCGCTCAGGCATCAGACATTGCCACCCGTTTTGATCATCTCACCATTGAAGATGGTCTGTCACAAAGTGTGGTGAACAGTATTCTTCAAGACAGCAAAGGTTTTTTGTGGTTTGCCACCAATGACGGTCTGAACCGCTTTGACGGTTACAACTTCAAGGTGTTTCGCCACGACCCGCATAACCCAGCCTCAATCTCAAACAACTTAACAACCAAACTCTATGAAGACCCAAAAGGCCGCTTGTGGGTTGGCACCCAAGGTGGTGGATTGAACCGCCTTGATACCGACACTGAAAAATTCATTCATTATAGACACAACCCATCAGACCCCAATAGTTTAAGCCACGACAGCGTCCACGCATTTTTTGCAGGCAACAACGATACTTTTTGGATTGGTACCGATGGTGGCGGATTGAACCGGTTCGATGAATCCTCAGGCCAATTCAAACGTTTCAGGCACCAGCCAGCACAGACAAACAGCCTGGGCAACAACAAGATTTTTGCTATCACAGCAGACGCCCAAGGAAACCTGTGGCTCGGCACCGAGGGTGGCCTTTCTCACTTTGATACCCGCCAGCAAAGGTTCACTCATTATCAACACCAGCCGTCCAATCCACACAGTTTAAGTCATGACAGTGTTTTTTCGCTCCTTCAAGATTCAAACGGCGTACTCTGGGCAGGCACCCTCAATGGACTCAACCGTTTCGATCCACAAACCAAACGCTTCGAACGATTTAAACATCGCAACGATAAACCCTACAGCATCAGCCACAATGACATTAAAAGACTCTTCGAAGACAGCACGGGAACTCTTTGGGTCGGCACCAATGGCGGTGGACTGAACAGGTATGACTTAGCAAGCAACCGCTTCGTCCATTTTAAGCACAACATCGCCGAGCCTAACAGCCTGAGCAATAACGCCATAGAATCAATCTATGAAGATCATCAAGGCATTCTGTGGATTGGCACTTTTGGCGGTGGTTTGAACAAGTTCGACCGTCAAAAACAACGATTTGGTCACGTCAAACGGCTGGCATCGAAACCACACTCCTTGAGTCATTCGTCGGTCATGACCATCCATAAAAGCCGCAACGGCCCGCTGTGGCTTGGCACTCAAGAGGGATTAAATCAATACAGCAGCAGGTTAGAAGGTTATGTCCATTTCAAACACCACTCAGACAACTCAGGCAGTTTGAGCCATAACAGTGTCTGGTCCTCCATTGAAGATGACCTGGGTTTTATTTGGGCAGCGACCTATGGCGGGGGGGTAAACCGATACGACTCTCGCACCCAGCAATTTGTTCATTTCAAACATCAACCAAGCCACCCCGCCAGCTTGAGCAACAACAATGTCCGTGTGCTGTTGCAAGACAGTAAAGGTAGGATATGGGTGGGTACCGCAGGTGGAGGACTTAATCGTTACCATCCATCTAGCCAAACTTTCAGCCATTACCGACATTCACCAACGGACGCTCACAGCCTCAGTGGCGATAATGTCTCAAGTTTATTTGAGGACTCAAAAGGCCACTTGTGGATTGGCACTAAGGGTGGACTTAACCGGTTAGATGTCAAGACCGGCAGATTTGTCTCTTATCGACACAAAGCATCAGATCCTCACAGCTTAAGTCACGATTTTGTCTCATCTATTCATGAAGACAAAAAAGGCACGTTATGGGTAGCCACCTTTGGTGGCGGACTGAACAAGTTCGATGCGCTTAAGGCGCGCTTCACCCACTATCGACAAAAAGAAGGACTGCCCAACGATACCATTAACGACATTGTTGAGGACCAGCAAGGTTATTTGTGGCTCAGTACCAATCAAGGCCTATCCAAGTTCGATGCCATCAACGAAACTTTTAGAAATTATGATGTAAACGATGGTTTGCAAAGCAACGAATTTAATATTGGTGCCGGTTTTATAAGTGACGATGGCGAGCTGTTTTTTGGGGGCGTAAACGGGTTTAACCGCTTTTTCCCGGCCAATATCAAAGA
>JABSOG010001210.1 GCA_013216025.1 Algicola sp.
GGGTCGACAGCACCTGCCTGCAACGCTTGCACTATTGCACTGCGCATACCTTTGGCGTTAGGGGCTGTCAGTGACATGCCCTTGCCTCCGTGGCAAACACCGGTACCCTTTAATAGAGCAAGAATGCGGTTACCGTCTGCCAGTGCATCATCGAGTTTTTTCACCACAATGACGCCGACGCCTTCGGCGCGTACGTAACCTTGGGCTTTTTTGTCAAATGGGTAGCTATATTTATCCGGGCTTAGTAAACCCAACGACTGGTAACAGCCATTGTTTTTGCTGTCGATGAGCAGATTGACGGCACCGATGATGGCTTGCTCGCATTCTCCCCTGTTGATGGCATGCAGGGCGTGGTGCAGGGCAACCAAAGCAGATGAACAGGCGGACTCGATAAATTCGCTGGGGCCGTGTAAATCAAAAAAGTGAGAGAGCCTTGCAGGGATCATCGACGTCATCGATGCGGTGACCAGATAGGGATCATCCTCGGCGTTATATTGGCCAAGGTTACGGTAGTCACCGGATGATGCCGCAATAAACACGCCGCTGGGTTTATTGGAGAAACTGTCCGGCGCAATACCTGCGTTTTCCAGTGCTTGATAGGTGTGGGTCAGCAGCAGCCTTTGCTGCGGATCGATAAGCTT
The DNA here is from genome assembly GCA_013216025.1 of Algicola sp. Classification (GTDB taxonomy): domain Bacteria; phylum Pseudomonadota; class Gammaproteobacteria; order Enterobacterales; family Alteromonadaceae; genus JABSOG01. Next base: position 642 of record JABSOG010001210.1, read on the forward strand.
CGCTTCATTGGGCGATAATTCAAAAAACAGGCTGTCGAAGGCGCTGATCCCCTCGATAAATCCCCCCCATTTTACCGTCGATTGTGCCAAGTTGCGATCATCCGGTAGTGCCTCAATGCAATTTTTACCGGCGATAATATTTTGCCAGAACTGCGGGATATCGGTGGCCCCAGGGAAACGGCCTGACCAACCGACGATGGCCAGTTCAATCCCGGCTGTTTTTGATTCGGTTGCTGGTTTGCCGGGCAAGGGCATTACGTTTTGGTCTGCAAGATGTGTGGCCAGCTTGCTGATAGTGGTAAACTCGAATATAGCGGTACTTTGCAATTGTACGTTGAGTGTTTGGTTGATACGCCGTACTAGGTCGTGCACATTAATTGAATTGCCGCCGACATCGAAAAAGTGGTCATTGGGATTGATATCGTGCAGACCCAATACTTGCTGCCAAATGGCCAAAATGGTGCCTTCGATGTCTGCTGATGGCCATTGTACCGTCGCCGCTTTTTCGCCAGGCAGATCTCGCGCTTTGAGTGCCTTGCGATCAATTTTGGCGCTGGGTGTTGTGGGCATCTCATCAATGACGACGAAAAAAGCCGGGATCATGTACTGTGGTAATGTTAACCCAAGATAGTCCTTTAATTGGCGATAGGCCAAAGTCGATGATTGGTGGTTGGTCGCCGGGCAATAATAAGCCACCAGTTGTTGCAGGCCATTGATGGATTTGGCTATCACCGCGGCTGCTTTGATTTGCTCATGGCGGTTGAGTTGGTTTTCGATTTCGCCAAGTTCGATGCGGTAGCCACGGATCTTGACCTGGTTGTCGATGCGCCCGAGGTATTCGATGGTGCCGTCCGCAAGAAATTGACAGAGATCGCCGGTCTTATAGAGCCTGTCAGCGCGGATTTGAGCTGTTTGATCTTGGGCGAACGGGTTTTTTATAAACTTGTCGGCTGTGAGTTCATCCTGGTTGATGTAACCCCGCGCCAAACCGTTGCCGACAATACACAATTCACCTGGCACTCCTGGGTCACAGATCGCCAACTGCTGGTCGACAATATAAAGTCGGGTGCCGTCGATGGCGTTGCCGATGGGGGTATTCAAGCTGTTGATGGTATTGGCAGAGCAGTTGTAACTGGCGGCGTATATTGCCGCTTCGGTTGGGCCGTAGATGTTGTCGACCCGGGTGTTGGGCATTAACAAAACGGTCTGTTCAACCAGGTCTTTGGCAAAAGCCTCTCCGGCGACCATCAAAAAACGGATTGGGTTGCACTCAAGCCATTTCGGCTGCTCGGTTACATATTGGATAAATACCCGCAATGCCGATGGCGCGAAATTGACGTGGCTGACCGCGTATTGTTCAATGTATCGGGTGACAGCCGCCGGGTCCAATTCAGCCTTGGGCGGCAGTATCTCCAAATGGCCGCAACCGATAAACCAACCAAACAATTCGGTGATGCTGACATCGAAGGTATAGTTAGTTTTGAGCAAGTAACTTTGCCCTTTTGCAAGCGGATATTGTTGCTCCATGAAGGGCAGGGTATTGAGTG
>JABSOG010001211.1 GCA_013216025.1 Algicola sp.
TAAAGTACCTGCTTAATTAGCCATACTCCCCACCGTAGCGTGCATTCCATGCACGAAAAAGTCACCTATATTTAAATATCTGAAAAAAACGAAAAAAAACCAAACCGAATTCAAACCCCCTTCGACTTAGTGTTATATGCAAAATGAAAATCTGATAGTACAACGCGCAAAATCTGGAGATTTGCAGTCATTTGAGCAGCTTGTCACGCTTTATAGCCACAGGACGTATTCGGCTGCCTATCGTATTTTGAACGATCAAGGCTTGGCCGAAGATTGCGCTCAAGAAGTTTTTCTTAAGGTATTTAACAAAATTGGTGACTTTGACGGCAAATCAAAGTTCAGTACCTGGTTGTATTCAGTGACCACCTTCACCGCCATTGACCTGCAACGCAAGCAAATCAAAGTACAACAGCGCGAAGGCACTGAGTTTGAAGACATTCACGGCAACGAGGCGCACTCGCCACAGCAGCAGTTGCATCAAGACAAGCTCAATCAGGTGACTCAAGGGGCGTTGGCACAGTTAAGCGAAGAATTACGCATTGCCTTTTTATTACGCCATCACGAGGGCTGTTCTATCAAAGAGATTAGCGAAATTCTCGATGTTAACGGCAATACCATCAAAAATAGAATTTTCAGGGCCATTTCACAGCTCAGAAACCTGCTCAAATCTAAGGTGAGTGATTATGAAACAGTGGACTAACGATGATTTAACGCTTTTTTATTATGACGAGATGCCACCGCAACAACGTCAGGCCTTGACTGCCCAACTGACCGACAACGAAACTTTGCGGCTTGAATATGCCGAGCTGTGTGAATGGCTTGATTCGGCTGTTGCAATCGAAGTGCCGCCACCGAGCGAGCAATTGAATCAACGTATAATGGCGGGCATCTATCAGCAGGCAGCGCAAAATCAAGCCAAGCAAACAGTAAAGACGGCCAACTCTAATAGCAATATCCATCGATTCGGCTTTTTATCCAATTGGTCGTGGGGTCGATTGGCCGGAACCGCATTGCCTTTAGTATTGGTGGTTTTAGGCACTTTCTATTTGGGTCGCTTGTCTGTTGACGCTGAACAACCAACCGCCGCTTTGTTGCCTGAAGCAGCGCCAGTCCATGGGGAAACAAACACAACAGCCCCCGGCAGACGTGTTTTACTGAGCAACCTGAGTTTGCATTTACAGTCGACCGACCGCTTATTCACTCAGGTCAGCAACGGCGGTGCCGGTATGGCAGCACAAATCGAAGGACGACATGAAGCGATTGATGACATGCTTGCCCTGAATCGGATTTATCGACGCATGTTTGAAGCCAACAACGACAAACAACTCGCCGAAGTACTGCAACAGATGGAGCAGGTTTTGCTTAGCCTTAAACACACCTCCACCAGTCCAAACAGCCAAGACTGGGATAATTTACGTAAGCGCATAGACAGTAATGACCTGCTGTTTCGCCTGCGCGTGACCAACAGAGCTGTTCTCGAACAATCCATATAAAGATGCGCAGCAGATTTATTAAAAAATACCAAACCGATTGGTAAACCCCTTCGTCATAGCTATTGAACAAAGAAAATCATTTTAATTAGGAGATCTATATATGCGATCTGTAATGAGGAAAATCCCTCTCGTTTTACTTTTTACCGCCGGTATCTGCGGTTGTGCCGTGGCAGTGGGCAATAGCGATGCGTTTTCAGCAGGCCAAAAGCAGCTGGATGAACAACAATGGCAAGCGGCCCAAACCACATTTTCGACACTTGCCCAGCGCAAAGGCGACAAGCAAGACGCCGCTTTATATTGGCTGGCTTATTCGCAATTTAAAAACAACCAACCGCAGGCCGCATTAAAGTCAATCGGCCGATTGCAAAAGCAATTTTCAACCAGCCGTTGGTTAGATGACGCCCAGGCCTTGCGAGTCGAGATAAAAGACAAAAACGGCGATATCGGCGAGATAGAAGATGACGAACTCAAACTCTATGCCATCAATGCCCTGATGAATTCGTCTTCAGACAAAGCCGTTGGCCTGTTGAGCAAAATCATCAATCGCGACAGTTCACCCCGTTTAGCCAAACGGGCGATGTTTGTTTTAAGCCAAATGAACAACCAACAAGCCTTTAAGTTGATAAGCGATATTGCCGCCAGTGACTCAAAACCAGCCCGACAACGTGAAGCCATCAGGGTGCTAGTCTTAATG
>JABSOG010001212.1 GCA_013216025.1 Algicola sp.
TGGTGTCGCCCGATGGACAACTGAGTGAAAAAATACTGGGGCCAGATGTCGCCAATGGTCACTGCTTACAACTGGTCGTTACAGCAGGTAATTGGAAAACGTCAACCTTACTTGATGGACCCTATGGATTGATCGGCGAAGCCGTTGCCCCAGGTTTCGAATACGAAGATAACATACTGGCAACCAAAGACAAAATCAAAGCGCTGTTCCCTGATTTGGTTGAGCGCCTTGGACAAAATATTAAGGGTTAACCTTACGTCACCACCCACAATGCGAGCAATGCGGCTTTCTAACGCCGCACTTTCCCCCCCTGTAACCCGGCACAATGATCACAACCATGACTCTCTCCAACCAGCCCCATTGACATCAATTGTGTCTGGGTTGGTAAAGTGTAATCGTCCGCAGCATCGTAGCTAACCTCATACCCCATATCTTGCAAAGCGGCTATCGTCACTCGACTGAGCGGATTAATACCGCCATTGAGAAAACCCGTCATCAGTTCATTGCCAAACACCGTCTCTCGCCAATGACCATCGCGGGTACCGGCACCACCGGTATTAGCAACGGGCACAGGCATTGGTCTGCCAGCACCACTCAAATCACCCCACTCTCGCATCGCATTTTCTCCAACAAACACCGGATTCGCTGTACCACCACCTTGCAATAACCCCATCGAATCCCACAAAGTGCCAAGACCAATCACGTGGCCCATCTCGTGGATGATCACATTTTGCAGACTGCCATCCGCTTCCATTTGAGCCAAGTCTGCCGAATCAAATGACATAATGCCGCTGATGGGCAGCCCGCCGTCAGTACGAACAAACCTTGGGCCGGCCTGACCAAGCACTTGTCCCGGACCATCAATGGCCGCCCCTTCGGCATCAATCAGCAAATCATCCACCAACTGGCCATTAAGGGAAATAGCGGGCAAGTCACCGACAATGATCTCTGACCAACGAGCGGCTGCCAGCATGAAGACGGCCTGCTGGCGTTCGGTCAGACCACCGAGAAAATTGACATCTATATTGTAATCAGAAACGGGCTCAACAAGCGCAGTTTCCAACTCTAACGCCCAAGACCGCAAGCGACCACCATCAGCAAAAGCAGTGTCTTCTATCTCCAAGACCCATGTGCCGATAGGATCGCGCCCGTCAAATTTGGCCAAACTGCCCTCGGGACGAAAAACACCGCGAAAGGGTGCTCTTGCATCCTCAATATCGGTGGCAGCATCATCGTCAAGTACGGTAGATCTGAAGTTGTTTTCACTACCGCCTTCCTGACCGACCAACAATACCCGTTTTCCTCTGGGTCCAATGAGGGTGATAACAAGATCACTAACAAAGGTGTGTTGGATGTCGATTAACACGTTGATGTCACGAATTTCACCCAATGCACCACTCACTTCAATCTCGGATAACACAACACTGGGTGCGCCAGCGTTAATCCGCTGCCTATTTCGGTTTACAAATACATTTCTCATCATTTTCTCCTGCTTGTTAAACAGCGTCATAATTACCGATATAACGCATTCAGTGTCCCATTATATTTAAGGTGGCTGATTGCGACAACAGACCAAAAGAATTTCACCAATCAATATGGAAAACGTTTGATGGATCACACAGGACATTTAAGGATGCAATGAATGGTTCATGACAACTAATGACAACTACGCAAAGTCCCAGCATAAAACAATATCACCGTTACTTTAGGTAATTCACTTTGTCCAACTGGCACATTAATTTAAGATTGGTAAGGGGACTTAATGCCTTGTTTATACGGGTACTTGGTTTCTCTTATGTTTAAAACCACTGGCCGGATTATTTTTCTTTTGGGCATTTGTAAGACAATAACTAATAACTCAAAACGCTTGATATCGCTGGGCACGGTGAACGTAAAAATAAACAGCGTGTTTACGGTTTGAGACTTTAGAGTGCCTTTTTCACGAGAACATCGTGACCATTTAGGGATATTTTCCTATTTATATTCAGACACGTACCCACTAGCAATCGGCTGTTCTCTCACAATCGCTAGAATTACCCCTCCCGCAACATTTACATACAATATCGTCATACAAGCCAAAACCTATCTTTGTTAAGGTATATACCCAAGTGACCTCGAAATGCGGAATTCAGAGCCTCTGAGCGGTTTCAATTCAAGGCGCATTGGTGCAGTAATGATTATCCCCT
>JABSOG010001213.1 GCA_013216025.1 Algicola sp.
GTGCAGGTTTGCTTGTGACGTCGCGATGCATTTTTGGCGGTTTGCCGAGTAATATGTCTAACGACAAATCAATTGGGGTGTTATCAAAATGACTGTCGGTAAGGGTCAAGTGACGTTCTTCGGTGGCAACGCCGACTACAGCAAACGGTGCACGTTCACGCTTACAAATGGCTTCGAACACCGCCAGTTGTTCTGGTGGTATGGCCATCACATAACGTTCTTGCGACTCGTTACACCAAATTTCGTGTGGTGCCATGCTTTGTTCGTCATTGGGTACGTTACGCAGTTCGAATTTTCCGCCACGCTCGCCATCGTTAACCAACTCAGGAAAGGCATTAGAAATACCACCAGCGCCCACATCGTGGATAAAGGCAATTGGGTTATCGTCGCCGAGCTGCCAGCATTTGTCGATGACTTCTTGACAGCGACGTTCCATTTCAGGATTCTCGCGCTGTACTGAAGCAAAATCAAGATTTTCGCTTGATTGGCCAGACGTCATTGAAGAAGCCGCACCGCCACCTAGGCCGATGTTCATTGCCGGACCACCAAGCACCACTAATTTGGCGCCCACTGGAATGGGATCTTTTTGCACATGATCGGCTCGAATGTTGCCAAGACCACCGGCCAGCATGATGGGTTTGTGATAACCACGCACCTCTTCGCCGTTAAAGCTGGTGACTTTTTCTTCGAAGGTTCTGAAATAACCCAAGATGTTGGGTCGGCCAAATTCGTTGTTAAACGCCGCGCCGCCCAGTGGACCTTCCATCATGATATCGAGTGCACTGACTATGCGGTCTGGCTTGCCAAAGTCGCTTTCCCAAGGTTGTTCAAAACCCGGAATACGCAGGTTCGACACCGAGAAACCGACCAAACCCGCTTTGGGTTTAGAGCCACGTCCGGTAGCGCCTTCGTCACGAATTTCGCCACCTGAGCCTGTCGCAGCACCCGGATAGGGTGAAATGGCGGTTGGGTGGTTGTGGGTTTCGACCTTCATTAATATGTGAATGTCTTCTTGATGGTACTGGTATTGGCCTTCACTGTTGGGGAAGAAGCGCCCAGCTTTAGAGCCGGTCATCACCGATGCGTTGTCTTTATAAGCCGACAATACGTAATCAGGGGTGGCTTCGAAGGTGTTTTTGATCATTTTGAACAGTGACTTGGGCTGTTCTACACCATCGATGGTCCAATCGGCATTAAAAATTTTGTGCCGACAATGCTCTGAGTTGGCCTGAGCAAACATAAACAGTTCGATGTCGTTGGGGTTACGGCCCAACGAGGTAAAGCTATCGACCAAATAATCGATTTCGTCAGCGGCCAAGGCAAAACCTTGTTCAACGTTGGCTTTTACCAGCGCTTCGCGGCCTCCGCCAAGAATGTCGACGCTCGACAATTCTCTAGGTTCTTCGGCTTTGAACAGTACATGGGCATCTTCAAGCTCGGTAAAGATGGTTTCCATCATTCTGTCGTGCAGCAATGCCGACAAGGTTTTAACTTGCTCATCAGACAGCTCTTCACAAGGAACGTCGCCCTGAATGTAATAAGCCAAACCGCGTTCAATGCGTTTGATTTTTTCAAGACCACAATTGTGGGCAATATCACTGGCTTTTGATGACCACGGCGAAATAGTGCCGGGTCTTGGCGTGACAAACAGCAACCGGCCTACCGGAGCATGTTCTTCTATGGTCGGGCCATAGGTCAGGAGCTTTTCAAGCTTGGCCATTTCGTCATCATTCAAATCGGCCGAAACATCGGCGAAATGCATATACTCGGCGTATATGTCGGTGACGGGAATGGCAGCTGACTGGCAGTTTTTCAACAGTTGGTTGACACGGAAATCGGATAACGCTGGCGCACCACGAAGGATTAGCATAGGACTCTCACCTCACAATCAATCTACGGATAAAATGGGCGGCCATTATAAGTGAAAGCGGCTTTTTCTCATAGCTCGGCTTTCAATTAGTTTTGCTATTTTTTTGCCGTTACAGTAATTTAGGCGTAATGAAGATTCTCCAGTTCAGCAAATCACTCCACCGTTTGGTATTATGTACCCTCGCACTGTCAGTGCTGGGCTTATCCGGGTGTAACCAAAGCGACAAGGACAGTCAACTCGATACCATGGTTAAACGTGGCAAGCTGCGAGTCGGCACTGTCTTTGGTGCCAGTAGTTATTATATCGACCGCGATGG
>JABSOG010001214.1 GCA_013216025.1 Algicola sp.
TGATTGAACCACTGGCCGCAATGCCAAAAATCAACAGACTGGCTAACATCACCAGTGAACGGCGGGTGATTTTTACTGCCATGGTATCTTGATTGACTCGAACCAGTTTCACCGTGTTCAAACTGCCGGTCGATTTAGTGCCTGCGCTGGCCATTACGCCAGCGCGCGGACTGGTGGTTTGGGCTGCAGTTGGCGCTGCACTTGAGACTACACTTGAAGAATGCGCCGTGCTTTTATCGTCTAAATCGGCAAATGAGCTGACATCGATTTTACGATTAGATTTGAGTTTAAAGATAATGACCAACAAATGCAGGGTTGCGCCGCTGACCAACAGCGCAAAAGCAAGCCAGCTGTAATTTGACAGGTAACTGGCGATTTTGCTTGGCAGATTTTGCTGTAATAACTGGGGAAAGTAAATGGTCACAATACCGAGCATTAAAAGGGCCGTAGCGACAAATTCGAGTGTACTGTTTTGACGTGAGACGTTCATTAACTGATTTCCTTATTGTTTTTTCTCTGGCCTGGTCGACGGTGCTTTATGCGTTTGGTTGAGTGTGCACAAGAACAGACGTTGTAGCTAGAAGCTGAGTTAAATTTTAAAACTTCCAGCCGCAGTAACAAGACTGATTCTCATTACCAGTTATTGTTGTGACAGTGTTTAACGCATATCGCTGGTTGAATAGTAGGCTCACAAGTATTGCGCTTTGACTGTAGGACAATCACTAAATGCCCGGCAGCCCTTGTTAAACAACGGGTCGGGTCTATCGAATGGATGACTTATGATTGATATTACATTCCACGAGACGAGATAAGGGCGAAAACGCCTGTTGGTGAACGGGAACTCTTACCACAGAGCTTGAAGCACTATCTGACAATGGCTATGGCAAATGTCTGCAAGTGACCGGGATTGTATTTTGAGATCAGTGGCTTATCCGTTAAACTGGCGGCAGATTACCATGAGGATATTGCTGTGAAGTTTGTATTGCCGTTTTTGTTGTTGTTTTGTGGCGGGGCATTTGCCGAGGTCGAGAAATGCCCGATGAAGAACCTAGTTGACTATGATTACACGGATATTGACTGCCAGTTTTACTTGGGGACAAAAGCTTATCGCCACGAACTCTATGGTGTGGCTGCTGCCCATTGGCAGTTTGTTGTCGACTCACCAGAAAAATTCGAAGGCGATGAAAAGTTTAAAGCAATGGCATTAAGTACATTGACGTTTTTAACCTACAACGGGCTGGGTGTCAGTCAAGATCGCAGCAAAGCCGTAAAACTTTGGAAACAAGCAGTGCAGCAGGGCGGTTTTGAGGCCCGGCGTCATTTGGGTGTGGCTTATTCTGACAATAAGTTTCGCCACAAAAATCTGATCACGGCGTTGGGCTGGTACCAATCTATTGTAATTATGACCCCGGATGCAAACAAGTTGAGTGATGCTGACAGTGAAATTTACAAGGACACACTGGAAGAGATAGCGATACTGAAAGGCCAGCTAGATAAAAATGCGCAACAAAAAGCGCTTGAATTGGCCAAAAGTACCCTGCAACCCGTCAAAAAATAACAAAATTCAGGAAGTTACTATGCAAAATGCTTTCCCCCACCTTTGTAATGACCGAACCTTACCCGATAACAAGGTCGCGCTGGTTGAAGGTGACAAGTGCTTTACCTACCGTGAAGTCAATCAACGCATCGACCGGGTTGCGACTGGCCTGTTGGCAGGCAAAGCCGATTTGCACACGGATGTGCTTAGTAGGGCAATGCAGGGAGCAATTGCCGATTTGAATGAAGAGCGCATTGCCTTTTTCATGCCAGCAAGCCTTGATTATGTCACCACTATGCACGGCGTTTGGCGCGCAGGTGGCATTGCGGTACCGTTGAACGTGGCATCGGCAGTTGTTGAACTAGAACATTACCTGTCAAGTGCCAGCGTCACGCGCTTAATTGCTAGCCCCGAATATCACGAGTCGTTGATTTGTTTATGTGAGTCGCTAACGATTGACCTGTACTGTTTAGATGATGTAATAGCCGATGAAGTGGGCGCATTGCCGCAAATTGACCCTAATCGCCGCGCCATGATGCTGTTCACCAGCGGCACCACCAACAAACCCAAAGGCGTAGTCAGCACCCACAAAACCCTACACGCCCAAATCACCACGCTGATTGATGCCTGGGCATGGACACAAG
>JABSOG010001215.1 GCA_013216025.1 Algicola sp.
GGGTTATTGGTAAGGTTGTTTGGTGCGGTCGGACCTTGTGAATACTTGCTGGTAATAGCGCTCGAAAATGTCGATATCCGCTTCATCCAAATAACGGGTATGTGCCAGTTTAAATTCAGGGTTACGATACAATTTGCCAAGCGCGGCATTGATATCACGAATAAACCGTTCGGTAATAGCCGAACGGCCACATTCTATGTATCCGACAATATAACTCGTGCTATCAGCCATAGCGATTGACGTCAGACTTAAAGAACGCCCCAGTAAATGTTGCGCCTTTTTAATCTGCACTGGATACTCAATCCAAAAATCAAAACGTTTCTTTTCCAGCATCTTCATCATGGTCAACAATGTGGTATTGCCGCCTCGAATAAACAGGTTATGCGCTTTAACTCCCGCTAGCTGCCTATCGAGCTTTTCTCCATATGAACGGTCTTGATGTAATCCTAACGACTGATGTCTCATCACATCAAAAAGTGCATTCAGTGAACTCAATTCACCCTCGTTATTAAACACCGATTCAGGCAAGTTCTGTTGCCCAGCCAAGTGATACAACTTTAACCCCATATACAGGTTGATGGGTCGGGTAAAGTCACTACTGCGTCGTCTGGCAGAATTTTTAACTCGGTTGATAGCACAAACATTGTCTTGAGTGCGCAGTAATCTGTCGATTCGGCCCATTGATGCCGGTTGCAGTTCATAGGGGTAACCTTCAAGTTCATCGAACAATAGGTTGTTGGTATCGGTGGAAACATCTGTAGGGCCGAGGGCACGAATATGGCTGACACTTTGGGTGCCATGCACTAATAAAACGATAGTATTTTCGGTATTAGCAGAGACTCCAGCGACAAATAGCAACCACCACAGCCAAATCATGTTGCGTAATTTCACCATCGACCACCCCTAAAGAATCTGCTTAATATTACATTATAGACAGGTGGACTCGCCAAGCTGCTGGTACAAAGCCAAAATATTATGACCGGCGGGATATGTGGTTACCGGGGACAAATATTTTACAGAAAGTTAAAGACTTGAGTTGATATTCTTCGTTACTGAATCGCTCGGTTTCAGAACCGCTTTTCATAACGGCTCAACACAAAGTAGGCTGCTTTGCTGACAATGGCACTGTTATCAGTATTTTTAATTTCGACAACCTGATCGTAATATTGACGGTAAATGTCGTTTCGTCCGATAACCCGTAGCGTCGTCGCACGGATATCAGCATCGTCGGCCTGCAGAAAACTGACTATTTGCTCCAGCGAATGGGGTTCTATGTTGTCCTCCAATAGGTTTAGGGTTTGAATTATCTGGTCGTTGTGACTGGATTCGTCCATTTCGGTCAGAAACATTAGCAGCGATTCAATTATGTTTGCATTGAGAATATCAGGTTGCAATAATTCGGCATTTAGTAAGGCATCAATCCGTTGCTGTTTAGGGTTTGTTGTGTTCGAAAAGTAACTAATTAGATAGTTCAACGCCTGCTCTTGAGTTTTGATTTGCGTTATGTCGTCAGCCGTATATTCGGCTAGGTAATCAATACTTTCGAGCCACGATGTTTGCAGTTCAAGTTCGTTGAGCAGCTCTGCTACTGGTTGTTTTTCAATACATGACTTGGCTAGCTGGGGCGCTTGGGAGCTGATGATAAGTGGCGCTGATTCGGCGTATGACTGCACTTGCTCAGTGATTTGGGCATTTAGTGAAGCTGCCGTTAAAACGCTGTTGATGGTTAATGCAAATGCAATCCCGCCAATAAATCCGAAAAATATTGCTTTGTCGTTTTTCATTGTAAATTACCGCGTCCCTGCGGTTTTCCTCAGTTTATTTGGTTGTTATGCCTTTACAATTTGCTTTGCTATAAGAGTCGCCAAGCATGATCCGCATTTCTTGGCCACCACGCAAAGTGATGTATTGATAGCAACCATGTTCATACTTTTGCAGGTAATCTTTGGCTGAACTATGTCGAGATCTGAATTTTACAGCCCCTTTACCGCTTTTTCCTTTTCCCTGTGCGCGCACAGCCCGCACTCTTGAAACATCATCATCACAATCGCTGCTGAGATAGATTTCAGAATCCGGATCACTCGTGTGTCTAATTCTTTGACCGCTGGGGCATTCGAGTCTAACGCTTTTGTGGGTGTCGTGATTGCCTTTGTCATGGGCTGTACAGCTGAACTTGTTCA
>JABSOG010001216.1 GCA_013216025.1 Algicola sp.
GAAAAAGGGGCGTATGCCGCCATCACCGATTTGCTTGAGGGTTTCAAAGAGGTCAAGCTTAACAAGGCCCGCGAAGACGACTTGATTGAACATACCAGCACCTTGTCGCTTGCCGCCAAAGAGTGCCGAGTAGCCGCCAACCAGCGCATTGCGATGAATTACGTCGCCACCCAATCCTCTTTTTATGTGACCATCGCGGGCATGATATTTATGTTGCCGTTTTTAGGCGTCGAAACCTTTGCCGGGGTTGTTGTGCATGTGACCACCGCTGCAATATTTATGATTGGCCCCATTAACATTATCATTTCAGTGATCCCCGTTTATGCCAACTCTCAGGCATCGCTGCATTTTATCCGTCAAATCGATGCCCAATTAACCCAAAACCAAGATGAACACCGAGAGTTGAAACGCACCCTGCCCAAATTCAAAAACCTTAAGTTAACCGAAGTTTGTTATTACTTTGAGAACGACCATGGTGAACAAAGTTTTCATATGGGGCCGGTCACTTTAGAGATAAAGGCGGGTGAGATAATCTTTTTCACCGGCGGTAACGGCTCAGGTAAAACCACGCTTATCAAGGCTTTAGTGGGACTTTATGCCATCAAGTCGGGTACCATCGAGTATAACGGCAGGCTGGTCCACCCTAGCGACCTGTCGAGTTATCGCAATCAGTTCACCGCGATATTTTCAGATTATCACCTGTTTAAGCGCTTTTACGGTTTGTCGAATATCGACCCAGACAGGGCACAGGATTTAATCAGCCTACTGCAACTAAGTGACAAAACAGCGCTTGCAGATGGTGAGTTTTTAACCCAGAATTTATCCACTGGTCAGCGCAAAAGATTGGCGCTCATCGTTGCCATACTTGAAGACAGACCGATTATGATTTTGGATGAATGGGCGGCAGATCAAGACCCTGCATTCAGGAAGATTTTTTACCAGCAAATTTTGCCAGGTTTGCGAAATGAAGGTCGCACCGTTTTGGCCATCACCCACGATGAACAGTACTTTGACTTGTCTAATCAACGCCATCATTTAATTGAAGGGAAATTGGCGGAAAAATATGAAATTTAACCCCAACTTCCTAACGTTTGTGTCAAGGAACCCGCATGTTTAGCAGAACCAAAAGACTTTACAAAAAACACAAATTAGAGATCATCATCACCAGTATTTTGGGCAGTATGCTGCTGGCGTTGTTAATCAAAGCTGCTGTCGAAACCATAAGGCCCGGTATTGAGGGTGTACGCTGGCACCGTTTTTTCAGTGGTACCGAGCTTGGCAGGACTTACACCGAGGGCACGCATTTTATCTGGCCTTGGGATCACATGTACTTGTATAACCTGCGTTTGCAAGAGTTCAGCAACACCTTTGACGTGCTGGCCAAAAATGGGGTGTCGGTAGATGTTGAGGTGACGTTTCATTATCGACCGTTTCCAAGCAATTTACCGATGTTGCACAAGTATATTGGGCCCGATTACGTCAGAATTTTGATCTTGCCAAAAATCGGCTCTCACGTACGCGAGTTGTTTGCGCAATACGAACCCGAAGAGCTGTTTTCTGTACGTCGTCCACAAATCGAGAAAAAATTGTTGGCCAATATTCGCGATGAAATCATGGACGTTAACCCGCAGAGCCCAACCAACGAAAAAATGCAGTACGTGAAGTTTGAGAACATCTTTATCACCTCAATGACATTGCCCGCAAAGGTGGTAGAGGCCATTGAACATAAAGAAGCAACCAAACAAAGGGCCATGGCCTATAAACACCGGATAACGATAGAGAAGCAAGAAAAAATCAGAAAGAAACTAGAAGCCGAAGGTATCCGAGACTTCCAAAACACCATCAATGAGGGGATTTCAGAAAAATATTTGGTGTGGAAAGGCATAGAAGCCACGACTAAGCTGGCCGAATCAAAAAATGCCAAGATCATCGTGATAGGCGGCGGCAAAGACGGCCTGCCGATTATCTTAGGGGGTGAGTACACCGCCAGCCAACCAGTGGATGATGATGAAGATGAGGATGCCGCGTTTGATCCCAAACCCAAAGTCGTACGCCAACCTGCGCCTGCCAATCAAGGGGCTGAGCATCCGCCTTAAGGTCAAGGTCAAGGTGAAGGTAGTGAAGGTGAAGGTGGTGAAGATAAATGTGGTGAAGATGAAGGTGGTAAAGATGGATGTG
>JABSOG010001217.1 GCA_013216025.1 Algicola sp.
TCCTTCATCACTGATGGTTGAATGTGCAAAGTCTTCAGATAAAGGTACCTTGTCAGTAAATAAAGGCGCTCAGGGCACTATCCATGATAAAAGCAGCCTAGGTACTATTCATGACATTGCCACCGGCAGCCTCGAATTGACCACTTTAGAAGAATGTCGTGCCAACAACGGTATCGTTGTATTCTAAATGATTAGTTTGGCCAAGGATGGCCGAATCACTCCTTCACATTCTACTTTTCGTTAAAACTGTCCATAATAAAACCGCATACCGCGCCATTTACGGTGCAAACAATCTCCCTTAATTCAAAGCTGATACAGTGCCTTATTCTTCCCCAGTAAAATGCGCTTATTGGTCAGCCGGTATTTTGCATAAAACTCACTAAGGTCGATGGTATAAGTTAAACCGCCATCGGTTATTCTTCTTGAAGGGCCTACAAAAATATAGGCCTTTTCAATCAAGTCTTTGGCAACGATGACCTTCAAAAATGGCTGGCCACCAATCGTAAATTGTTCGCTGATTCTTGATGTTAGCATGATGTTTCTATTGCCGTACTTTTGGTCAGACAATACAAAACTTCTGAGGTTGAGTTCACCGCCTTTCAGACCGTCATTCGTCAATACCAGCCACGCCGATTTCATCACCAAATTTTTATGGGCCGTTACACGTTCGTCTATCAGGACTATTTTGAATTTTTCGCTGTGTTTTAGGTACTCAAAAGACAGCGAAACGCCGTTTGGCATTTTTATTGCTGGTGTTAGTACTTTGAAACTACTCCACGCAGCCGTCACACCAAAAGACACGCTCAACAGTAATAGCAAAAGGAATTTTATTGGTTTGCTGTGCATGATTAACCTCGGTCAAATAAGCCAAGATAGCTATTTTGACTGTTAAGTTCAACATTAGGTTAGAGATCCTGTCGGCGCTGATGGGTTCATACCTTTTAGGCTCAGGCATTAACTCAGGTCATACCAGCATCAAAAAAGAGGATGCAAGAACCTGTGTTGTCGAATCAATCCAGTGAAGGCATTGATAATGATTTACCCGTATTGTGATATTACGGTTTTAACCGCACCTGGAATGTTGAAACAAAAATAGCGCTGGTCAAACCTGCCGAGCACGATATCGCCAACGATCAATTGATGATTAGATTGGGTAAAGAAGGTTTGATGCCGTTTAATAATTTGAGCAATGGATATCGCAATATGGTGTCAATGGTTGCAGACATTGCCCATCGAATATCAAGGTTGAACTCGCATTTGGGTTTGGATGCGGCCAAACAATGCAAAGGCGTGATATTGATTGATGAAATTGACATGCACTTGCATCCAAAATGGCAAAGAACGGTTATCGACAGCCTTAAAAAACTGTTTTAAACAAATACAATTTATTGTGAACACTCTCGATCAAAATAACGAAACTCAAACCGGCGAATACAGTCAACGTTCAATTGAAGACATTACCGAAGCTGAGAGGGGGGTTGAGGTGCCGTAGCGTAGCCAACGGCATCAGCCAGACGTTGGATAAATCGCCGAGAAACCTGAGATATGGCCGAACGGTCAAAAGAACGCTTGTCACGTAACATTAATGATGATTTTAAGGCACAAATTGTTGATACCGCTATCAGTAAAGGGTGTAACTCTCGCTCTGAGCAAAAATGGCTAAACTGGAGTCACATTCACTGATAACTTTAGTCGCGATGTTTGTAGCCGTAAGGCTCTATCCAAGTTCAAAAAAATGTTTCCGCGGAAACTTTTAACCTCTGGCTCTTCCATCCAGCAGCGCTATTGTCGACATGCCCACCCAAATACCAAATGACATATAAAGGCTTGTTTTAGAACGTTTTACTCTTTCGTTTTCACCTCAAAAAATGGCCATTCAGCCTAGTTGAACTGTAATTATGTACAGTGGTTAATAATCATCTTTTGAAATAAGGCACACCATTATAGACCTAAATCAGCCCAGTACTATAACGCTTCTCAACGGCAAAGAAACGACGGAATATGACGAACAACTTGCCAGTAAAATAACCCTTTTGGCAGCGCAAATTAATGCCGCAACTTACCTGTTTTTAAAATAGATCGGTGAGTTTGACAGGCGGGCTGTTTGGGCAGGAGACGGTATTCGCTCCTGCGCCCATTGGTTGGACTGGAAATGCGGTATTGCTGGCTGTGCCGC
>JABSOG010001218.1 GCA_013216025.1 Algicola sp.
TAGAGTTTGCGCAAATGCCTGATTCGGTCGAATCTCTGGTCGGACTGGCCGAGGTCAGTAGTATCGAACAAAACGACAATCAGGTGACGGTGTTTTCTAATAACAACAGCATTATTTTTAACGATGTGTTTAACCACATTAAAAACCAACAGTGGCAGGTCAACGGCATATATGCCGAAAAGGGCCGCATGGATGATGTTTTCCGTGAATTGACCGCTGTGGGAGCACACTGATGAACATGACTCATATTATTTTCAAACGTGAATTTTCGTCGTTCTTTTCAACCCCGGTGGCTTATGTGTTTATCGCCATCTTTTTGATCATGAGTGGCGTATTTACTTTCTACATGGGTAACTTTTACGAAAGAGGGCAGGCTGATTTGCTGCCATTTTTCAATTTTCACCCTTGGTTGTATCTGTTTCTTGTGCCTGCCATGGCCATGCGTACTTGGTCTGAAGAGCGCAAAAGCGGCACCATCGAATT
This sequence comes from Algicola sp., assembly GCA_013216025.1. Taxonomy (GTDB): domain Bacteria; phylum Pseudomonadota; class Gammaproteobacteria; order Enterobacterales; family Alteromonadaceae; genus JABSOG01. The sequence goes on from JABSOG010001218.1 coordinate 484, forward strand.
GTTAATGACCTTGCCCATCACCACCGCTCAGGCAATGGTTGGTAAGTTTCTCGCAGCTTGGTCTATTTTGGGGCTGTCACTGGTGTTGACCTTTCCGCTGTGGATCATGGTTAACTACCTCGGCTCGCCAGACAACGGCGTTATCTTCGCCGCCTATATTGGTAGTTGGTTGATGGCCGGGGCATTTTTGTCCATCGGCATTTGCATGTCGGCACTGTCAAAAAGCCAAGTTGTGGCGTTTATTCTCGCTGTTGTGGTGTGCTTTTTGTTTGTGCTCAGTGGCACTTCGTTGGTGCTTGATGTGTTCAAAGGCTGGGTGCCGGGCATCTTGCTCGATACCATCGCCAGTTTGAGCTTCTTGCAACACTTTGAAGCCATTTCTAAAGGCGTTATCGCGCTCAAAGATGTCGGTTACTTCATTATTTTGATTACTGCCTGGCTGTATGCGGGTTTGATCATCATCGAACAGAAAAAAGCACAATAGGGGGCTATCATGAAAAACGTAAATAATTCTATCGGCCTGCTGGCCATTGCGCTGCTCTTTGTCGGCTCGGTATTGCTCAACAATGTGTTGTTTGACCGTGCCCGTGTCGATTTGACCGAGAACAGTATCTATTCGATTTCAGACGGCACCAAAGAGTTGCTGACCCAACTGGACGAACCCATCAACCTGTACTTTTTCTTCTCTAACAAAAACTCAGAAGGCATCACCTCGGTGCGCACTTATGCGGCCCGAGTACAAAGCCTGCTTGAAGAGTATGAACTGTACAGCGATGGCAAAATCAAGCTGCACATCATCGACCCCGAACCGTTTTCAGAAGCTGAAGACAGAGCCGCTGAATTTGGTTTGACCGGAGCCAATATTAACACCGCCGGAGACAGTCTGTACTTTGGTTTGGGTGGTTCAAACGCGCTAGACGAGCGAGAAATTATCGCCTTTTTCGACCCAAATAAAGAGTCGTTTTTGGAATATGATATCTCGAAAATGGTTTATCAGCTGAACAATCCCGAGCCTATTAAAGTGGGTCTTATCAGTGGCTTGAACATGAAAGGCGGGCAAAACCCGATGACGGGTCAAGCAACGCAGCAATGGGCTGTTTTGCAACAGTTAGAACAGCTTTATCAGGTTGAAACTATCGAACCTACCGCCAACGCGATTTTGCCGGGCACCAATGTATTGATGCTGGTTCACCCTAAAGGCTTGTCAGATGAGATGCTGTATGCCATCGACCAATACGTGCTTAAAGGCGGTAAGTTGGTGGTTTATGTCGACCCTCATGCTGAGTCTGGTGTGACGGCGATGCAAGGCCAACAAGGGCCAAACAGCTCTGATTTGAACAAACTGTTTGCCGCCTGGGGCGTGCAGATGGACAATAAAGTCAGTCTTGATGCAGCCAAAGGTCTAGAGATCAGAATGCCCTCGGGTGGCGTTGGTCGTCATCTGGGTTTTATTGGTTTGACCAACGACAACATCAACGGTGAAGACGTGGTATTTGCCGATTTGGAATCTATCAACGGTGCCTCGTTTGGCGCATTGAGTCAGGTAGAAGGCGCGACCACGGTATTTTCACCGATGATGCGCACCTCAACCCACAGCCAGCAGGTCGAATCTTTCTTGTACGTGATGCAGTCGCGCAATCCTGAAGCGATGTTAAAGTCGTTCAAATCCAGCGATGCGATGCTGACCGTGGC
>JABSOG010000121.1 GCA_013216025.1 Algicola sp.
GGTCAGGTCGTCGAATTGAATATTTAGCCAGTTGCCGATGCGGGCGTTGATGCGTTCGCCATCGTTGTTGGTGCGGTAGTCAAACCATTGGCCAATTTTCATTGATTTGTAATGTTCTGACTCGGTGGCCTCCGGTACGCCGTGATAGTAATGAAAGACGTTGAGGTCGTTGCGGGGTAAAAAACCCATGTCGTTTAGGTCAAGATTGCGGTCGATGTGTTTGAATTCAAAACCATGCTCGTAACCTTGTTCTGGTGTGTAAAGGACACTGGCAAACTGGCCGTAACCTTGGGTTTCGCCAGTATCAGAGAAGTACAATTGGCTGTCTATCTGTAAGGTGTTGTCTGCCGAACGGAATTCGCCATCAATCATGTGCGTCGTGGCGTTGTCACTTTGGCTGTCGACCAGGGTGCCCATGTAACCAAAGGCCTGATAATCATCGTTGTCGGTGATGGTTTCGTAAACTGAGCGCAGTGCCATGAACTTGCGACCGTCTACTGTCGTTTGCGAACCGTCGTTCAGGTTATAGTTTGTGTCGTCTTCAACCGCTGATAATACCCCAAAACGCACGTCGCCAACTTGGCCGGTGTATTTTCCAGCAGCGATAACATCAGAGAAACCAACGCTTTCTTCTACAGATTGGTCGTCATTCAAAACTGGGGCGTCAGGTCGTGCGCCAATGCGGCGGGTGTTGACCATCATCGCGCCTTTGGGTTTGAAAATTTCTTGTCCTTCGAGAAAAAAGGCCCGTTTTTCAGGGGAGTAGGTTTCAAAGGCTGAGAAGTTCACCACAATATCGTCGTTTTCTACCTGACCAAAATCAGGGCTGACCGTAAGGCTCAATTGGCTGTCGCTGGTGGGTTGGTAATAAACGTCAAAACCAAAACTCTGGTCGTTTGTTTGGTTCAAGCGGTCCATGCTGGATGAAAAGTAAGGCACGAATGTCAGTTCGCTTTTTGTTTCTAGCACGTTGAATTCAACCGGTAGCAGGGCGCTTAAGAAAACACTGCGGTTGCTGCCAAGGGCGGGTACTGCCCAGTCTTCGGCTAAATAAGAGATGTGTCTTTCAATCGATAGGCCGATGGTGCGCTTGTTGGTGGCTGCAGGGAGTTTTAACGCTGACCATGGGATAAACATTTCGGCATCCCAGCGATCATCATAACGTTTGGTTTGAGCTTGCCACGGGGCATTCCATTCATATGCGAACTGCCGTTCAGGTTGTACTGTGCCATCAATCAACGAACCGCCCAAACCCACAGTGAATACGTAACCATAAAGACCCTTGCCTGAGGTATCGAGTACTAGCCGCACGTTGTCTCTTTCGACAAAGTTGTCGCGCGAGGTTAATCTTTCTACCTGGGTGTCAGCTGGTTGAAAGTTGCTGACGGCAAAGTAAATGCCTTCGTTGCTATATAATATCTTGGTTTGGGTTTTGTGTGTCGGCGCTGCGCCCGTGTCTGGGGTGACCACCTTAAAATCTTCTATTGCTGGGGTGTTAGCCCATTGTGCTTCGTTAAGTACGCCATCTACCGTGATTGCTTTTTCTATCATTATTGGGTTTACGTTGGCCATCGCTTTGTTTGGAATAAACACGTTGATGAGCATCATAATAAAACCAAAAAATAATGTGAATAAATAAGAGTTCCTGTTCATGACCTTTACTCTGTTGATTGAAGACAGGGTAATCTTATGACGGTTCGGCGCAAGAGTTTAGACACGTTTATGTAAAACAATAGCGGGTGAGTTTTACAAAAGTTTTACCAACGCCTAGGGTGGTTTTGAAGTAAAATGTGTCCAGTCGTGCAATAGATTTGCTATAAGACTTGCTATTTATATGTAAGTGGACCGTATTAGAGGAGTTAGACGTCGATGACGAAGAAAGCAAAATTATTGGTAGTTGAAGATGAAATGGCCATTCAGCAAGGGCTGGTGGACTTGTTTGTCTTTAATGGTTACGAAGTCGAAGCCTATGCCGATGGCAAAGAAGGGTTAGATGCGGCTTTACAAGGTCATTATGACTTGATTTTGCTTGATGTGATGTTGCCGTCAATGGATGGTTTTACCATTTGTAATGAGATCAGAAAGCAATCTCGCCGCCAGCCCATTATTATGCTGACCGCCAAAAATGCTGAAGAAGATGTGATTAACGGTTTAACCTTGGGTGCTGATGATTATATTGCCAAGCCGTTTTCGATTCGTGAATTGTTGTTGCGGGTTGAGGCGGTTTTGCGTTTGTCGGGTAAACACGAAGTTCAGGACTCACTCAAGATAGGCAAACACCTTGAAGTGGATGTGGTGAATTTGTCGGGCACCATGAATGGCAAGGCGGTGTTGTTTACCCGGCGTGAAATCGATGTGATGTGTTATCTCAAAGAAAACCAGCACAAACCGGTGGCTCGCAAAGAGCTGTTGACCGAAATTTGGAAGTACAGCCCCAATGCCGATATTGATACCCGCACTGTGGATATTCATATTGCCAAGCTGCGTAAGAAAATAGAACTAGATCACAAAAATCCTCAACATTTGGTCACTGTTCGTGGCGAAGGTTATAAGTTAATTCTGTAAGCATTCTTTCTTTATAAAGTAGGCTTTCTTTAAGGTATTAGTAGGCTCAGGGCGGTATTATGCGAATATTAGGCAAGCGTGCGGGCAGTGCGCAATTTTCTACGACAGCGGCGAACAAACGGCTGATCATCTTGTTGTCGATTTTCGCGACTGCTTTGTTGATCCCGCTGGGATTTTTGGCCAACCATGTTTACAAGCAGTTTTCTGAAGAGATGTATTACGAATACCGCTGGAACGCCGAAAAGGTGGTTAAATACACTGACAAACACGTTTACCGGATGATGAGCAAAGAGGAAGAGCGTCCCTTTGGTGATTATCAGTTTTTCAAATGGGTCATCGATCCGATCACCAAGAAGAAAGAGGTGACCAAGTCACCTTTGATTCATCCCGGTCATATCAAGCATATCCCTGGTTACATCGGTCATTTTCAAATTGATGCCGACGACAAGTTCAGCTCGCCGCTACTGCCTTATATTGAAAAAAAATACATGACCGAAAAAGCCGGTATGGAATGGTCTGAAGTATCGAAACGGTTAAAAATTCAGGGCAAAATCAAAGCGTTGTTGATCAAAAATGATTTTTTACAGTTACCTAAAGTCAAAGACCCCCATAAGAAGTGGGCCAATAACAACGCCAAGGATAAAAAGACGGACCAAAAAAAGAGCGATTACAAGGAGCACAAACCGCGCACCGAAGAATCTTATATGTCAAAAGAGAAGGAAAAAGGCCAGTGGCAGCCGTCGAAAAGCAGCGAGTCATTTGGTGACTATACCGCGTTTGAGGTTGAGATAGACCCGTTTCAGTGGAAGCGCAGTGATGATGGTTATTACTTTTTTTATCGTAAAGTTTGGCGTAAAAGCAAGCGTTATGTTCAGGGTTTTGTGGTTGATGAGCACGAGTTTTTAGTTGGAGTCATCGAGCCGTTATTTGGTGAGCGTAAGTTTGAAACCGATGTAACTTTACAGGTAAAGCATGGTTATGATGTGCTCAAAGAGTTTGTTTTTGTTGCAGGCAAAGACGGTTGTAAGGATGTGCTTGTCAACAGTGAAAACCTCAAGAAGAACGAAGACAGCAACATTGCTTATTCTAATTTACGTCCACCTTTGGAAGATTTGTCATTGAGTTTCTCGACCAAAGACCTGCCGTCAGGTCCGGGTTCGGCCTTGGTTGATACCTTGTTGATGGTGTTCTCCTTGGTCATCGGCATTGGTATTTTTATCTTATATCGTGCGGGTACTAAGCAGATTTTACTGGCCGAAGAGCGTTTGAATTTTGTTTCGGCGGTGAGCCATGAATTGAAAACCCCGCTGACATCAATACTGATGTATTCAGAGATGTTAAAAGAGGGCATGGTCAGCGACAGTGAAAAACGTAAGGCTTATTACGACTTTATTTTCTTTGAAAGTGAGCGTTTGTCGAGATTGATTTCTAATGTGTTGCAATTGTCGAGGTTGGGCAAAGACTCTCAGGCGATGGACATTGAAAAATGTTCGGTCAATCGTCTTAATGACTTGGTGCGTTCTAAAACGTCGACTTTGATGAGCAAAAACGACTTCACCATGGACTTTAAGGTAGAAGGCATTGATGAATCGAACACGGATGTGCTGGTTGATCAGGATGCATTTGCTCAAGTGGTGATCAACCTGGTAGACAATGCCATCAAGTTTTCTACCGACAAGGACAATCCGCAAGCAGCGATCCGCAAACTCGACGTGGGTTTCAGGCCTGCTGTGGGCAAACAAGACATGGTGGTGTTTTATATTCGCGACTATGGCCCGGGCGTGGATGCTTCGCAGGGCAAGAAAATCTTCGATTTGTTCTACCGAGTGGGTGATGAATTGACCCGAACCAAACCCGGCACCGGCATTGGTTTGGCACTGGTGAGCGAGTTGGCGAACGCGATGAACGGTTCTGTTGAGCTGATTAATCGCAAACCCGGGGCAGAGTTTTGTGTGACTTTGCCTGCTAAGGCTCATTGATTCTTTTTGGGCGGCGTTGCTGTCGCCCCGAAGGTCAAAAGATCTCAACACGGAGGCACGGAGTGACGGAGGTTCACGGAGGAAGAGCAAAAAATAAGAAGGGAAAAAGCAAGCATAGATATCAAAAAAGCATCTAATCAAAAGCGCCCTTTTATTCATCCGTTTTGTTTTTGAATCTTTTCCTCTTTCTTTCCTCCGCATCTCCGTGCCTCCGTGTTAAAGCTTTTGACCTTCAGGCCGCAAACTGCAATCTCCCAATATCCTGTCAAAAAACCTTCACATTCGCAGGTTAAACTCTTTATCAATTAAACGATCAGTTAAATCAATCGATAAAGCCAACAGGTGAACTTATGCTCCACTATTTTGATGAATACTCAGATTACGATGATGTGCGCGAATATAACCCGGTCAACAAAAAGCGTGCGACCAGACGCCGCTGGCAAGATATTGAAAAGTTTAAAGAAAGACGGCATCTGTCGAGGGAGATAATCAGGGATGATCATGTGTATTTTGAGCTGCTGGAGCAAACGACAGCCCATTAGTTCGACTGGATGGTAAAGCGAAGGGCGCATAGTGCGCCCTCATGATTGATAAATAACCGATTTTCACTCTGGTACGATGGGGTGGAGGCGGTGCGTAATCGTCGTTGGTATCCCACAAACGGTTGCTTCGACTGCTACTGCTCTTGTTACTGCTTTTATTGCTGCTCTTGTTACTGTAACGGTTATTGTTATGGCAGTGAATGATGCCCATTTTGCACAAACGCTTATGCCATTCGTATTTGATCAAGTGTTTGGTGAAGGGGCGTTTTTGGGCGACAAACTTCACTTTAGTTGTAGGTGAGTGCTCGCTTTCTCCCCATCCAGTGCCTGCTCTGGCGCTTCTTGAAGCCCTTGTTGATGTACTGCTGTCTGGTTTTCTGTTTTTACTGGTGCCACTGATATTGTGTGGCGGATGTTTCGGCTGTTTTTCAAAAAATGCCGCGACTGCAATCACGCCCATGGCACTGTAGTCGTTGAAAGCCGCTGAGTACGATTGCCTTTCGTCAGTAAAGTAAAAACGGTTGACGGTATTACCCGAACTTCTCCAGCCCCTGAAAGTCGATACTTGATGAGGGTTAAGAATGTACATTTTTTCACGGCTTTTCAGGTAAGACGGTTTGCCAGTGATGATGTTACGGCCGTCTACCGCGACAACAAAACCGACCCTTCTTGAGGTTCTGTTTCGCACTTCTATCGAATATTCCTGCTGCTGTAAGGCTTGCATGTAGGACTTTTTCAATTGGAAATTGCCATCTGTGTCATACAAAGGCAGGCGATATCCGTATTCGTCGACAATGGTGACTTCAATCTTGTTGTGTTGGGAGTGGTTTTGACCTAGGCCTTGGTTATGATGACGATTGCTCCCGGCTTGCGAGGGCTGGACGACAAATACCAAAAAGCTGATCACGACAATTATCCAATGTTTCATAAGCTCACCTTTGCAGTTAATACTTGAATATAAGTATGAATTTAAACAATGACGCTACTATATATCGGCGTGACTTAACTGAAGCTGAATTGGGTTTCGTGGCTAAAGTCAGTTATTCAAAAGCGATTTTGGATGAATTATTTAAATAAGAATGATTCTCATTTGCAATTGAGTTCTGTTCTGGTTATTATTCAAGCTCAATTAGCGATTAGCAAGGGCAATAATGATGAGCCAGTCCAATTTATCTTTACAAAAAGACAGTAAACTAAGAATCGAAATATCGGCTAAAACCCTGTCAAAGCTGCTTGGTAGTGATCAGTTTTGCTGCACCGATATTCGTTGTCTTGACCCTTCTTCAAAAAAGCAATTGTGGCATTTGTTACTGCAAAACTGCGCCTGTATGACGGGTTAAGTCGTTGCCGTTTAATAAAATCGTTAGTCTGGCTAAAATTCGAACTATTACCGACTATGAACTATAGTCAAGGATGACATTGGTTAAGTATTTATCATGCTGTAGTAGCCAGTTATTAAATAATGATTCGTCTTTAAACAGGAGAAGACAATGCTTGAATCCATTCAAAGTAGTGGTTTTGGAATATTGATATTGGGCCTAATTGGCAGTGTCGGTGCAATTCTACTCATCAAACTTAGTGCAAACTATGTCAACAAAGTCTCACCAGATTATTCTCACGAAGTGCATGTTTTTAAATTATTGTTCAATAAAAGTTGTAATAAAAGAGACAACACTGACCACATTTACTTATTGATCCTTTCCTGTGTTTTTACATTGGGTATGTTGATGCTGACTTGCACCTCGGCGATTGTTTTTCAAATTGTTAAAATGAGCAATCCCTCAGCTTATTATTCATTGGTCATCATGTTCGTTGCGACCGTACTTTGCCTGTATGGCGTCATTAAAGGTATTGATTCTATTAATCAACTACTCGATGTTCACCTAATCCGAAAAGACACCAAAACCGACAGTCAACTGGAAGAGTTGGCCGAGACCTAGACCATCATCCCCTGCTGCCAGGCCGTCACTGCGGCCTGAGTTCTGTCACGCAATTTCCTGAATGCTTTGTCCTTGAGCAATCAACCGCAAACCTCCAATTCTCTGCTGCTTAACTTAATCCGAGCCAAAGTACCGTCTCTGTGCCTGTTTATTTTGGCCTGTATATTTTCTGTAAATCTTGATGGGAGTTACATAAGTGTATGTTTTAGATCGAATAAATAACACAAGTGGAGGTTCTTTGGTTGATCCTGTTGTGGTAAAGGACTATTATTTAACCTTTGCTGTATGTAATAACAGTATTATTTATATATAGTCGTGGTTGTTAAATTCCAATACCAGACAGGCAGGTAAATGAAATTCTTTAAACGTTGGTTCAACAAACCGCCAAAACCGGTGCTCAGCTATGAAGATTTGCAACTGGGTATGATGCGTTTCGACGATGAAGATGAATCTTGGGTAGGCCGTTACAATGGTTACGAATTTCGCATAGGTTACCAACATCAAAAGCTGCCGCAAAGTGAACTGTTGCGGTATTGTTTTGACACTTTGTCAAATCGATCAGGACTCGAAGGTATTCTTCAACAACAAAAAGACCAACAAAAGCAGCCTGCCAATAGCGCACTTCACGGTGAAATCGATGGCCTGCGGTATTATAACCTGATGTTTTATCGCAATGATCAGCAAATGTGCATTCTCGCTCAGCTGACAGATGATGACAGTGAACGATTATGGCGGGTTGAATTTTGTGACGACCAATGTGGTGGCATTGGTTTTGATATCTGATCATCCATGACCTGCGTAGCGTACTCTCTACTCCAAATACATCGGAAAGGCGGGCAGCGCGTCATAATCGGCTTTTTCGTGCTGGATGATCACCCGGGCCTTTTTTTGTTTGACCAAGTCTTCAAAAGCTTCTCTGGACCTTTTGGTTTGCGCTTGGTCGCCATGATATCTGGTAAAGGTCTCCATAGTGCGGGCTCTTGCATGAGTGTACAGGTCGCCGGTTAAAATTACCGGCCCTGCTTTGGCCAGTTTCAGCATCAAAATGGCGCTGCCAACGGTGTGGCCGGGCATCGATTTTATCATTACGGTACCGTCTCCAAACACATCATGTTCGTTGTTGAAGGTGGTGGTTTTGGCTTTTTCTAGCTCAGAGTAGAGGGCTAAACTGTCTTGATCCGTATGTTTGCGGTTGTCGCTGAACATATATTCGCGCTCGGGGGCATTTACAATAAAAGTTGATTGTGCAAACAGGTTGGCGTTGCCGACATGATCAAAGTGAGAGTGTGACAACGACAAAAACTCAATGTCTTTTGTTGTCATGTTCAACTGACCGAGTTGTTGTTTCAGGTTGGCTTTTACTTGCATGTGATATACGCCCATTTTAAGTCCGCCCGGCATATCGGCTATTGTCTGGGGCAACCCGGTATCCCAAATCAAATCGCCTTTGGGGTGGCTGATCAAAAAACATGGATAAACCAGAGTAAGCTTTTCGCCTTTGTATTTACCTTCGATTGAAAAGTCGCTCATGTCAGAGATATCGGTGATACCGCAATCCATGGCGTAAAGTTTGACGGCCGGTAGAGTTGTTGAGCTGGGGCTACAACCGGTTAAAGTGAGCAGCAGTAAGGCAAGTATTGAGAGTTGTTTTGTCATGGTATTTGTTTTGATTATGGTCAGTGCGGGTATTTAACCATTGATGGGGGCTGTGTTTCAATGAAATGAGAGGCCGTCGAAGGAAATACGGGCCTCTCACAAAACCAGTTAATCTCTATTATACCGCTCGGTATCAATCGCTCGACTGGCATTTCTCTCGCGCTTACGGCGGGCCTTTTCGACCTTCTGGTCGATTTTACGCTGTTGGCGGGCCGTTGGGCCAACTGGCATTGGTTTGCGTGGCATCCGCTCGTCTGCCATGGCGGCATTGTACAAGAAGGCGGCCATGATCACCGAGGCTTGTTTTAAGTCGTCTTCAACGACATGATCAAACGAGTCTAGATGGGAGTGGTGTAGGCGGGTGAAATAATCCAGTTTGTCTTGAATGAACTGAAAACCCGGTAGGCCAACGTTATCAAACGATTCGTGATCGGTGTAGTTATCAGATTTGTTGGTTATTGTGCCAGTGCTTAAGTCGGAGTAGGGGCCAAACCACTTGCTGAATATCGGTTTGGTTGCCACGTTGCCTTCGGTAAAGATGCCGCGAAAACGACCGCTGCCGCCGTCCATATTAAAGTAAACCGAGAATTTCTCCCAGTCGCCTTTTGGCTGAATTGGCCAACCTTTACTGTGCCACAAATAGCTGGGTAGCTTACGCTCTTGCGCTGATTCGGGTTTTGGCCGGGTCGCAAAGTGTTCTTCTACGTAAGCTTTGGAGCCGTGTAAACCTTGTTCTTCACCTGCCCACAAGGCAATACGGATGGTGCGTTTGGGTTTAACATCGAGTGCTTTTAAGATACGCATGGCTTCCATTGATACGGCAACTCCTGCGCCGTTATCGACAGCACCACCGCTGGCGTGCCACGAGTCGAGGTGACCGCCGACCATGACAATTTCGGGATCGCTGTCAGTACCAGGGATTTCGGCAATGGTATTATAGGCGTTACGATCTTTGTCGTGGAACTGGGCTTTGATGTTTAGCGCGACTTTGGGGGTTTTGCCATGACCCATCATGCGTGAGAGCATCGCGTAGTGCTCGGCTTCGATTACGATTGCAGGTATTGGGTAAGTATTGCCAACACGATGGGTTTTGCCCCAAGTGCTGACGATGCCACCTTGGCGAGAGCTGCTATAAATCGCACCCGCGACTTTTTCTTCGACCAAAAATTTGTTTAATACCTTTCTGAACTTGTAGCTGCGCATCGAGCCGTCTTTTCTGTCAGCGGTAAAAGAGCTTTGGTGGCTGGCAAAGCGCCCTACAGGGAATTCTTTGAGTTTTGACAACGATTTGCTGTCATAACGTTTAAACACTGGCATTTTAGGCTCGCCGATTTTTTTTGGTTCGCCCATCATCAGGAATTTGCCGTTCAACTTGCCTTTATAGCTTTGCAATTCGGCTTCGGTTACGGCATCGAAAAAGACGAGTTCGCCTACCACACGGCCATTGGTGCCGGGTGTCCAAGCGACTGGAATGCCGTGCAGGGTGACGTTGCGAGGTGAAACCATGTCGATGCTTGCCAAATCATGTGACCAGCCGCGACCAAATTCAAACGGGTCAAGGTAGGCATTTTTCAGCCCCCACTTTTCAAGTTGTTGTTTGGTCCAGTTATTGGCCTCAAGCATCTGCGGGGAGCCGGTCAGGCGTGGGCCAATATTGTCGGTCAGGTGTTCGAGCGTATCCATAACATGTGAGTTATAAAAACCCTCGGTACGAATTTTGTTGGCCATGTCCAAGTCGCCTGCCGTCAGGGCAAAAGAGGTCGACAAGCACAGCAAAGGCAATAATAGTCGTTTCATTGGCGGGAAATTTCCTGTGTGTTGTTGTTTGTTGTTGTGGGATTGCGAGACACCATATAATGAATACCTTATTGGGGCAATGTTTTTGCCATCAACGGAGGGGGTATATACGCCGCGTGGCGGCGTATATAAAGAGGGGGGGTGAGCACGAGACCAAGGTTCTAAGCCGCAAAGCCCGTGACTCGGTGATCAGACACGGCATAGACCCATCCATGGGGCCTCGGCCAAAACATCCATGTTTTGGACGGTCTGCTCACCGAGTCACGGGCTTTACATCTAACCTTTGGTGCTCGTGTTGAGGAAGAAAAGCCACCACCTCCCCGACCACCGCCCTTAAGGCAACTTCGTTGCAGCACAACGTGCGTTGTGCTTGGCGCGATTGCGCCTTTTGCTGCTTCGCAGCACAGCGTAGCTGTATTTTTTTGCAACGATTTGTTGCATTGGGCGGCGGTCGGGGAGGATGGTGGCTTTTTTTATATTTTTAATGGACGCCGAGGGCTGTACTAAGGTCTTGTCGGCAAGGTAATTAAACCATCTTTTTCAGGGATGAAAAAGTTGAGCGCACAAGGATGTGTTTACAGCGTGTTTAATTACCTTGCCGATAAGGCCGAGCCTGCAACCCTCGGCGTTCATTCCAACCCCCCTCTTTCGTCGCGACAGCGACGAACCCCAACCAGACGGCAACACCGTCACTCCTCCTCCCGATACTCCTTCGGCGTCTTACCAAACTTGGCCTTAAAGCAACTCGAAAAATAAGAGTGAGAAGAAAACCCGACGATATGAAATATCTGCGATACCCGCTGGCCGGCTTTTAACATTTCTATTGCCTGATTAAGGCGGTAACTTCTCAGCAGCTCCGGGAAACCCAAGTCAAACTGGGCTTTGAGTTTGCGTTGTAACTGCCTTTCACTGACCCCCAGTGCATTGCTCAATACTTTGGCACTAAAATCAGGTTCAGCATGGTGTTTTTCTAGGTGCTCATTAATCCTGTTGATAAACGCTTGTTCGACTTCGTTGACGCTGAGTTTGTCCATTTGTGGCTGAGGATTCACTTCATCAATCACCTGTTTGAAGCGCTGTTTGATGATGTCTCTAATGGTCAGAATATTGTGGATACGCAGGGTGAGTTCTTCGATGTTAAACGGCTTGGCCAGATAGTCGTCTACCAATAACTGTAGGCCTTTAAGTCGGCTTTCCATGCTGCCTTTGGCTGTCAGCAATATGATGGGGATATGGCTGGTCAATTCGTCGCTTTTTAGCGAGCGAGTCAACTCATAACCATCCATCACCGGCATCATCACGTCACTGATCACCAAATCGGGCAGTTGGTCGCGGGCGATATCTAAACCCACTTGTCCATTTTCGGCCAGTAGGCATTGGTACTGCCCGTTGAGTTGTTGATATAACAACTCACGCAAGTCGGGGTTGTCATCGATAATCAATACTGATTTTTGCGAGCTGTCTAGCGTTAGCGTGTCGTTATTGACAATCAGTGGATCGCTGGTGGTCACGCTGTCTATTTCAAGATCAAGGTGTTCGTGAATGATATCTTGCATGGTTGTGTTTGTCGCACCAGCCTGTGTTGGGCCCGCGTCGACGACCGGCAAACTGACGGTAAACGTTGAGCCTTGTTGCACCACACTGGTTAGGGTGATTTTGCCTTGATTGGCTTCAACCAATTCTTTGACCAGCGCTAAACCAATACCCGCACCGGGCACGGCTTCTGAATGGCCATGGGTGGCGCGGTTAAAACGTTGGAACACCGCTTCTAAGTCAGCTTCGCTGATGCCGATACCCGTGTCGCTGATGGCAATGTCGACCCAGCCCGCTCGGTTGGTGACTAATACGGCGATTTTACTGTCTAGGCCCGAGTACTTAAAGGCGTTAGACAAAATGTTGATCATGATTTTATTGAGCGAGTCTGGCAGCATTGTGAGGGTCACGTCATCATAGTTGCTCAGCGTCAGTTGAATGTTTTTCGATTTCACCAAAGGTTCAAACGAGGGCACGATGATATCCAGCGTTTGCTTCAGAGACACCTGTTCCATTTGGCTGTTATCGTGCATTTCGAGTTTGGCAAATTCTAGCAATTGATCGACCATGCGCAATAGTCGCCTGCCGTTGCGTTTTATCAACGATAACTCTTTGGTGATGTGCTGGCCTTTTTTATCCGACAATAAATACTCGATAGGACTTAAAATCAAGGTCAACGGGGTTCTAAATTCGTGCGATACGCTGGCAAATAATTGTTGTTTTTGTGACAACAAATCGCTGACCTGATCGCGGCTGGTTTGGAGTTCTTGGGTGCGCTGGGCAACGTTTTGTTCAAGCGCTGCAGCCCGTCTGACCAGGTTTTTGGTGTGAAATTTGATATAAAAATAGACGCTGGCCAGCGTACCCAGCAGGTAGATGACATAAGCTGGCCAACTCAACCACCACGGCGGCAATACGGTGACTTTTATGCTGGTGGCCTGTTCGCTCCATTGGCCATCGCGGTTGGTTGCCTTAACCATAAAGGTATAGTCGCCGGGCGATAGAGTGGTGTAACTGGCAACTCGCTCAGTGGGCCCGGTATACAGCCATTGTTTGTTGAGGCCTTCCATTTTATAAGCAAACTGAATTTTGTCTGGGCGGATATATTCAAGTGCCGCAAAGCTAAACGAAAACATGTAATCTTGGTGTGTCAATTCCAGTGACTTGGTCATGCCAATCGGCTGAGTCAGTGCTGAGTCGGTATCGTTGTTTTGCCAATTAACTGAGCGGTTGAGCAATTTAAAATCATTGATGATCACCGTCGCCGCTGGGGCTTCTTCGGCAAAATCATCGGGGTTAAACGAGACTAGGCCGTGTTGAGTGCCCAGTAAAATGGTGCCGTTGCGGGTTTTAGCCCCGGCCCGTTTGTAAAACGTTGAAAGCAACAAACCATCGCGCTTTTGCAGGTTGGTTATTTGGCCGGTATCTGGGTTAAAACGGCTTAAGCTGTTGTCGGTGCCCAGCCACAGGTTTTGCTGGTTGTCTTCAACAATGCTGAGGATATTGTTAGACAACAAACCGTCAGTAGTGGTGTAAAAGCTGAATTTTTGCAGTTTGGCGTCAAACCGTGCCAAACCCTGTTCGCGGGTGCCAACCCACAGGGTGTCTTTGCTGTCTTTATATATGGTGGATATTCGTCTGGGTGTTGAGGCGATGCTTTTTTGCCAATCGACGGCGGCTTTGGTGTCGGTATTAAGGGTCATCAACCCTAGTGATCCTGAGGACAGCAACAATTTATTGTCTGTCAATTGCAAAATATCGCTGATAAATGGGGCGTCTAGGTAGGTTTGGTATAGGCCTGTTCGTGGTTCATATCGAATAATGCCACCAGCCAAATGCGGTGAATCTGGAAATGGCAGCAACCACAGTCTCTGGTTACTGTCGACAAATGCATCAAACAATCCAGTGATAGGAATATCCGATAAGGTGGGTTTGGCGTGTTGAATTTGCTGTAATTGATTTTCTTGATAAGAAAAACGCTGTAATCCTTGGCCAAGCGTAGCAAGCCACAAACCCGTGTCATCGGCGGCAAGGCGATAGAGCCGGTTGTCGTCAACAAATCGGCTTTTGGCGGTGTGGTTTTTTTGATCATAATCGTAATACTGATAGCCGCCAACCAAGGCAATCGTGTCTTTGAGCGGTTTGACATCTGACACGGTAAAGTCGGTTTTGGCGTTGGTAAGATATTGAAAATCCAGTGCGGTTTTGCTCACCAAAATAATGCCCTGCTCAGTGGCGAGCCATAAAGTGGATTGCTGGTCGGTAAAAATATGGTTGATGCTTTTACGGTTAAATTGCTGATACAAGTCACGCTCGCCGGTAATACTTCTGAACTGTCCGCTTTGAGGCAAGTATAAATGCACACCATTGGCTTGGGTACCGAGCCACAGCTGGCCTTTGTGATCAGCGGTGACCGCAGTGATGTCGTTGCCGGGTATCTTGAACGCGGAGTCAAATGACGGCACAAAATGGCTGAAGTTTTGTTGTTTTGGATTAAAACGGTGAACGCCCTGACTAGTCCCCAGCCAGATATTGCCTGAGCTGTCTTCACTGACATGATGAATGTTGTTACTGGCCAGTCCGCTGCTTGCTTTGTCGGTGGTGAAATGAAACAGCTTGTTTTGGTTATACCAATACACACCGTTGTCGCTGGTGGCGATCCAGATATGCTTACGGCTATCAATAAATACCTGATTGGTCATGGTGTTAGGTAAAATCGCCAATGCTTTGGGCAAATCCAGCGCTTTTTGGCTGTTGATATCCAGTCGTTTTAAACCCGTTTCGGAGCCCAGCCACAGGGTATTCTCAACGTCGAGGGTGAGTCCATAG
>JABSOG010001219.1 GCA_013216025.1 Algicola sp.
TCAGTCTCTCAGCCAAATATGACATTTATTATGAACTATAGGGACGTTGTATGATATTTGCAAGAAAAAGCAAGTAAAAATAACTATGTCATTCATTATTACCTACTGTAAGTACAGTAAATAATATATTTTAACCCACATCTATTGTAAATACAGTGAAATATATGTTAATCTACAATATATTTTTTTTAATCGTATATAGTATATTTTTAGCTGCGACAAGTAGCTCAATACTTGGCAAAGATTATGAGAGTGAGGATGATGACTAATCTTACACATATCTTTGCCCCCTTGACCAGATACAGGCGAGAGTTGAGCTGCGCGCAGCGCAGCGAAAATCGAGTCTTACACATATCTAAGTACAGAAAAACGTGTGTCTGTTGTCTGTGTGTGTCTGTGGCGGGAAACCCATTTTGACCCCCTTTGACCCAAGGGGTAATATCCATGGTATCGCCGGTCGCATTGTTAAGTTCACGATAGTAAGCGCTGGTATATTTTTTCATTTGCATCGATAAACTCAACATCGGCGGATGACCTAAATCCTGCGCCAACGCCTGCTCTGCTATCGCACGCCCTACCCGACCATTACCGTGTTCAAACGGATGAATACTTTCAAACCAAAGATGGGCGATTGCCGCCCGAACCGGCCCAGAGAGGGTATTCTCAGCTGATGGGTTTTCCATCGGGTTGGTGCGATTATACCAATCGATAAATTGGCCAATCTGTTGGGTAATATCATCCGCCAGTGGGGCGATAAAGTTGATGGTTTCAACCCCATCTTCTACTGCGACAATTCTCGGTGGCTGCGCCGATTCACGCCATTGACCGGGCGCATATTGTGGATTGCCCTGCTCATCAAGCAAACCGCTGGTGACCATTTGCTGCCATTGCAGTAATTTTTGTTCGCACAGAGGCTGGCCAAACGTTTTTCTGACATCCACCATCAATCGACTGATGCCCTCGGCTCTTGGGTTGTTGACTTCAACAGTGGGGTGATTTAACCCTAGGCTGTTTCTGATGGTTGCCTGAATATCATCACTGTTTAGTTGTTCGCCTTCTATCGCGCTGGAATGCTGCGCTTCACAGGCCATCAAATCAATATAGATGTCGTATTGTACATTTTCAGCCATTTGTCCCACCATACCAGAGAGCCTGCCCGCTTCTAGCGCATATTGGTAAACCGTGGTTTTGCACTGCGCGCCATCATAAGTAAAGTTGGGCCAGTGGGGATGTTGCCAGTTGTATGTCATATACTTGTACCTTTTAATTTTTTAACTGGAATAAACTCCCCCGCAGCAAGCTGCGAGGAATGACAGGTTTTATGCTCCAGGCAAAACCTAAGCACCTACATCCGTGTAGTCGACCCGCCAATCTACTTTTTGTTCTGCCACGCAGTGGCACTAAATAAAGCTGCCTAAGCAGATTTATTCACTTTAAGCATTTTGGCGCTCTAATGCCAGCAACATTCTGATTTGTAACGCCATTTCTGCCTGACTGTAGGGTTTTTTCAGTAACTCAACCGTATAGGACTGCCCGTTTTTAACCGGCACCGCCTTGGCGGTAAAACCTGAGGTCAGTAATATCTGTAAATTTGGGCGAATGGCCAGTGCTTGCTCGGCCAATTGGTAACCATTGAGGCTACCCGGCATGATGATGTCGCTGAACATCAATCTAATTTGTCGGTCTGCTGCCAAACACTCAAGCGCCTCTTTTCCATTATAGGCGGTGATGATGTTATAACCCAATTGCGACAAGGTTTCATTGGCCAGTGCCAGCAATTCGGGCTCATCATCCACCAGCAGCAAGGTTTCATCACCGCCGCTGGCATCCATTACCTGATGCGTCACCAACGCGACTGTTGTGTTGATACGCTGGGATTTGGGTAAATAAACCTTAAATGTGGTGCCTTTGCCCAATTGGGAGCAAACTTTGATAAAACCCGCAGACCGATTGACAAAACCATACACCATGGCCAACCCAAGGCCGGTGCCCTTGCCTTCTGCTTTGGTGGTAAAGAACGGGTCGAACAATCGATCAATGATCGCCGGGTCAATGCCGTCACCGCTGTCACAAATCGCCAGTTCTACATATTTACCGGGCACCGCCCCCGGGTTGAGTTGGCAAAAGTGTTCATCTAACACACAGTTGTAGGTTTCGATGACAATTTGACCGCT
>JABSOG010001220.1 GCA_013216025.1 Algicola sp.
CAAGTCACTGGGCATGGATCACAACGGTGACGGCAAAGGCAACGGCTTTAACGTAGCCACCATTTTGGGCGCGTTCAGCTCTCCACCGTATTATCATAACGGTGCATGCGAAACCATCGCTTGTGTGGTGGCCGACCCTAATCACCGTGCAGCTGGTTTAAACGCAAACCAAGCCGATGTACTGGATACTGCCCAAAAGCGTGCCAAAGTGGTCAGCTACATAGAATCGATTGATGAGACTACTGCGGTTCATTGATACTTAATTGTCACAAGTAAAGACCAGCCCTTTTTTTGATCGGCTGGTCTTTTTTGATTAACTTTGTTGTAATTTATGTACATGAGTAAAAGTAACAGCAAAAGAATAACCTGCAACTTGCCAGAACCAAACACTTGTAAAAAGAAAACCTATGCCAAAGATAAGAAAACCAAATAGAGAAATAAAGAGGGCAAGTAGCGCGATAGACCAAGCCTTCCAATAACCTTTCCCGCCTTGAATCATTCTGCGTAATGCTTTGTATGGATTCAGTATTTCATGACGATCATAATTGCGGCAGTAATTGGTCATGTACCCAGGGATAGCAATGGTTGCCAATAAAAAGAATATAAATGAAAGAACATATAACCAGTCATTATTGAGTGAATACCCTAATAAAAAAAGAACAACAGCAGGTGAGTAGTAGTAAACCATCCCTAGCCATGTAATAAATCCATGCTTTAATAATTCTGACCAGTTATTCCAACTTGGCCAAGGATTCATTTCATGTTGCATCTTATGAACCATCACAATTCTATGCCCAAGATTCAACAACCACCCCAAAATTGGAATAAGTAACAACAAACCACCCATTAATATTTCTCTTCTTGATGCTGAATTTTGCAGGGGGAATAGAAAAGAATTCTTCAGACTTATAGGACTAGATAAATCAATCATTTTTTAGCCTAATCGTAAAATGATGCGACTATTCCAAATCGCATATTTATTTTATTGAACCGCTATGGTAACAAGCTCCTACAACCATAATATCGTTATTTAAACTCACACAAAGTAAAATACTCACCGCTGTGCAAGCGAATATCACTGGTGTCTTTAACAAAGCTTTTAAGCAGTTCATCCCTGCCCGCCAGCGATTTGAGTTCGCAGTCATGCTGCTTGATATAGTCGGCCATTTTGCCGCTGTCCATGTCCCAATCTATTGGCTCGCCAATGAACTTAAGGTGATGGTACAACAAACCCGGAATGCTGTTTTTGGCACTTTTTTGCGGCTCTAGCGCCGAGTACAAAAACTGGGTGCCGACACCACTCAAGTCCCTGATGGATTTAAACAGAATGTTGACCGCCTCATCGCTGAGATACATCATCACGCCTTCGCAAATAAACAACGTTTTACGCTCTGCTTCAAAACCAGCGAAGTTACTCAGTTCGGTTTCTAAAGTCTGGTGGGCAAAATCAACGCTGAGAAAGTGCATATTCGCGCCTTTGTTTTTATCCAGCGCCACGGTCTTGGCTTTTTGTGTGGCCGGGTGGTCGATTTCGATAAAATTGACATCAGAGTATTTTTTGTGAAAACGCCACGACAACGTGTCAAACCCGGCACCGAGCATCACCACCTGAGAAACTCCCGCTTCAATGGCTTTTGCGGTGATATCTTCAACATGGCGTTTACGCAAAATGTAATGCAAGGTTATACCAGGCAGAATCAACCACTCTCTGAACTTAACCGACAAACCCAACCATGGGCCGTTTAATTGTTTGAGGCGGTTTCGGCCCTCTTCGGTCCCTTCAAGAATTTGCTGACCAACTTCGACTACTTCATCCTCGACCAAATATTTATAGGGAGAAGCCTTGGCAATATACAAAATGCCTTGTAGAACGGTATATGCGGTGGAACTGGCCTGATCATCTTTCATTATGTGTGTTGTCCATAAAAAGTTATGCTTTTATCTGTATGCTTGAGCTTACCTTCAAGCTGTAATTTGTCCAAAAATTCGGTGGCTTGTTCAATGCTGGTGCTGGCCACATAGGCAAAGGTTTCGGCGGTAATTTTGGCCACCGAGTTTTGCGGGTCTTTGTTCGATGGCAACGATTGATCTTTGATTTTATCCAGAAAAAACGTCAGCCGGTAATCTTTTGAACCATGGGCGTAAACAAAAGCCCGGTGGTCGACATCACGCAG
>JABSOG010001221.1 GCA_013216025.1 Algicola sp.
CGCTGGTTTTTTCATTACCATGTTTATGGTCGAACCCACCTTATTTAATGTGGTGTTGGGTTTCGCCTTGTTTCGCTTTTTTGATATCATCAAACCTTGGCCGATAGGTTTCCTTGACCGCAAATTACGTGGCGGGTTCGGCATCATGATCGACGATATCATTGCGGGTTTGTTTTCGCTTATTGTATTGCACATTGTGCTGCAATTGCTGTCATAAAAAAGGTGGCTGATATGCCCGGTAGTGCTGTTCGTTTACATTTCGCCGGGGTTGTTTTCACCTTTTTTATGTTGTTTAGTGCCAACCCTGCGCATGCCCTTTCTAAAGCCAAAACCCTCGATTATGACGTCAAGCAATGGACTTCACAAAACGGCTTGTCTTCTCAGTCAGTGCGTACTATTTCACAAGACCGCTTGGGTTATATCTGGGTTGGCTCGCTGTTTGGCCTCAATCGTTTTGATGGCAATCAATTTGAAGTATTCAATAAGCAAAACACCGAAGATTTGGTCAGTAACGCCATCAACAAGGTGTTTATGGATTCGACCGGTTACCTGTGGATAGGCACCAAGTTGGGGTTGTCAGGCGTTGACCCTGCGGATTTAACGTTTGCTAATTTCAAGATCAAAGAAGGCGTGACCGACATTGTCGAAACCCCGGCCAAAGAAGTCTTGGTCGCCGCTGGCGGGTTGTTTCGGATAGTTAATAAAAAGATCACCCGGGTCAAAGAGATTAAAGGTGATGTGAGCAAGATAGAAACGTCTCCTGAGGGCACTTGGGTTATCACTGCGGCAACTTTGTATTTACTTAAGGATGATGGCGTCATTGCCAAAACGATTGTTTTGCCTGAAAGGATTAGCCAGTCGATTGTTCATGATTTGCTTTGGACTGAGTCTGATGGCTTATATGTGGCGACTGAAATTGGTGCTTTTAGAGTCGGTGGTGAGGCGTTCAAGCCCGAAACACTGCCCGTAGGAAAAGATATTCCGGTCTATAAAGTTGAAAAAGACTCTCAGGGTGGATTGTGGTTGTCGACCATGGGCAATCTGTTTTATCGCAATAGACTGAATAGCCAGTGGCAGCCGATGGTGGCAGAACATCTGCGCCTGAGCGGGTGGTTTACCGACATATTTGAAGATCGTGACAAAAACCTGTGGCTGGCCAGTAGCTCAGATGGTTTGTGGCGAGCCAGTGTCAGCAGAATTTCGCGTCATGTGCCGCGTAACCTGCCTTCCACTGATATTTCAAGTGTGGTTGCAGGCCCTGATGGCAAGCTTTGGCTGGGCACTACGCGGGGTGTTGCCACTATGGACAAAATGGGTCGATTCGAACTGGTGATTGATGCCGATGCACTGAAACGACAGAATATCTATAGTATGGCCTTCTCGGATGACAAAGTGCTGATGGGTACCGAAAGAGGTTTGTGGGTGTATGAAGATGGCAAAGTCTCTTTACCGATGCTGCTTAGGCCACTGCAATGGTCAAATGTCAAAGCGTTGACCCGTAATGCCCAAAGTGGTTTTTGGATTGGTTCAGCAATGGGCCTGTTTAGTTACAAAGATGACAAATTCACACCGTTTGACCTCAATGGTCAATTTGATTCCAAAAGCATGACTTACGTCATGGATAAAGGCAATGACACTTGGATTGGAACCACCCGTGGCGTCTATCGTTTTGATGGCAACAGACTGTCGTCGATGGACCGTAATATCGGTGTTTATCGCAGTTTTATTACCTCGATATTGGATTTAGATGATTTGGGTATATTGGTCAGTACGCTCGACGATGGTTTGTTTTTCAAGTCTGCCCATGGCGGTTGGAATCATTACGATGAATCGAGCGGTTTGGCCAATGGCGTGATAGTGGCGCTGCATTTTCAGCAAAGCAACAAAATGATCTGGGTCAGCACGCTTGAGGGCATTTACCGCTTTGAAGCCTCACAATTTGACCGGGACAATGGCAATATTCAAATCGAAAGCATTCTTTCTACCTTTGACCGTCAGCTGGGCAGTGCCGGTGGTCGTTGTTGTAATGGTATCGGCCATCATAAAATAGCCCGCTTTGCCGGTAGTTTGTGGTTCCCCTCTTATCGGGGTCTTGTTGAGGTACCAGAGGATATCGAACCTTACGGTGATGCTAAAGATCGCAATGCACCAATCATTCAAAAAATTG
>JABSOG010001222.1 GCA_013216025.1 Algicola sp.
TGATAAGAGCCGGATTGGCCAAAACCGCTTCGCCAAAAATGGTTTATTATGCCGGTCAGGCATTTAACAGTGATCCTCGCTGGCAATACAGCAAAACTCAGCAATCCTCAGCGTGGCAGGGGCCACAAGCCTTTTTTGACTATGTGAAGGTTAACAACGGCGGAAAAATCGGCATGAATTTTACCGCACAAACCAGCACCAAGCGCGGCAGTGTGCTGAACTTTGAGCAAGTGGCGGTTGGCGATATCATCTTTGTCGACTGGGAAAACGACAACAAAATCGACCACACCATGGTGGTTACCGGCGGTTCAACGGGTGACTACACAACAACGCTGGTTAGCTACCAATCGAACGCCAATGTCAGCCCCTCAAGGGATAAAACCCTCAGTTCAATTGAGCAACAGTTTGGCGGCAACAACACTTACCATGTGTTTAGGCCTACTCAGTACAATACTTATTGAGTTTTGTGAGTGGCGTGTTTACGCGCGTCATTAGGCTAAGCCTGCAGTGGGTTGAAATGACCAAAGTAGCGTGTATTTTATGCACGAAAATGATGCTTTAGTTTGATGTTATCTAAAATTTTAGATAACCTGTCTGTACATCCTTCGATATGGTATTGCTCATGGCCCTTAAATTTTACGACAGCCCTTTTCATGTCACTCACGATGAAGACGTTGCCAACAAAATGGCGATGAAAATGGACTTGTCTATCATGTTGAGCAATTTGATTAACGAGAACAAATGGACCCAAAGCGAGGCTGCAACGGTATTGGGGGTAAAGCAATCGAGAGTGTCTGAATTGATGAACAACAAAATTGAAAAATTCACTATTGATGCGATGTTCGATATGTTAGATAAGCTGGGCTTTAGGGTGAAATTGGCCATGAAAACGGCTGATGAAGCTCAAATTTCTATTGTTCAGCCTGTAACCTCAACATCTTAGCCGAGTTTTTTGTCTTGTTACGTCAACTGACTCAACAATTCTTTTAAGCGAGCCTTAGCCACTTTCATTGCTGGTTTATCAACGCCGTTGGTCGTTTTGCTAAAAGAATGTAAAACCACTACCGTATTCATGTATTCATGTATTTAGCAACATAAACACAGCGGTGCGCCGGGCTTCCATTAATCTTTAGTTCGATAACGCCTGCACCAACACTATCCAAAAATTGAATGGGCTGAACAGGGTCTTGGCCGTATTGAATCTTCCGCAAATCTTGACCGAATGCATCCTGAATAGGTGTCGGCAGCTTTTTGTATTCACGCTCTGCGGCATCATTGACGAAGGCAAATCTTAACATCGCTTGTTTTTCTGTTATTACAATTTGCTTTAGGTTAATCGCTTTACCATTCAAAAGACACGCTTTAACGTCTAAATTGTCCAATAGTGCTCTAAACGCAAATCAATTAGGCTTGTTTAAATAATCATTAAATTGGAATTCAAATGTCTCGAAAAGTATATGTAACGACAGCACCTTAAAACCGATACCTTACCTTCATTGTCAACTGATCGGCATTCTTACCAGCAAAACTGTCTGAAATCAAATCATTAAATCCCTGTTGTTCATCTTGTGATTCATTAAAAGTATTACCCCCTCGGCTATACACTAAGTACAAGTCAGATAGTGGGGCGAATTGGTATTTGTAGCGTACCTGCAAGGCCAAATCGGCTTGGGCGAAGTTGGCGGCGCGGGTTTCGCCTGTTAAATACAAGTCGCCTTGATTGCTGATTCGGTAAGCATCTTGCGCTTGCGCTTTCAAACCGACCCACTGCATGGCCACTCTGACTTCTTGGGCGTTGTCGATTATCCAAGTGGATTTCACTTCAATGTTCATTTGGTCTGAGTTGAAGGTGTTGATGCGGTTGTCTTCTTGCCAAATTTGCCAGTTGTCGGTTTTACGATACATGACCTCGGCGTCAATCGAAATGTTGTCGGTGGGTGTATAGGTGATAAACGGTCTGACGTTGAAGATTTTGCCTTTGATTTGGGCATTTTTAACCCAACCCGCCATGCCATAACTGAATGCCTGTGATTGATCGCTTTTCCAGCGTGACCAAACGGTCAAGATAGCATCGGTACGGTAAGAGCCGTTGCCCCTTGAATTTCGGTCGTTCCAGCCTGGGGCGGTATAGTGGGCGGTGTGATTGAAGCGGGTCAGGTCGTCG
>JABSOG010001223.1 GCA_013216025.1 Algicola sp.
TGGCAAACCGCAACTATATAGCGTAAATTTAACCACCGGAAAAACCAGACGCCTGACTTTTACGGGTGAAATGAACTTAGGTGGCTCGATAACGCCTGATGGCAAGCAATTGATCATGGTTAACCGTACCCGTGGAAAATACCACATTGCCAGACAAAACGTCAAAGGCGGCGACTTTAAAGTATTGACCACCACCAAACTGGACGAATCACCCAGCATTTCACCTAACGGCTCGATGATTATATACAGTACGATGTATCGTGAAGCGCAGGTTTTGGCCTTGGTTTCTATTGATGGCAGATTTAAAGCGCGATTGCCCGTGTCTAATGGGCAGGTAAAATCGCCAGCTTGGTCACCGTTTTTATAACGGTTGACGAGGCGAAAGAACAAACGAAAAAAACAAATAACTACTAACTCATTTAATAAACGTATTAACGTATAAGGATCTTAGGATGCAACTGAACAAAGTACTTAAAGGCTTACTTATTGCAATTCCAGTAATGGCTTTAACGGCTTGTAGTTCTAGCTCAAACAGTGGAGCGGGCAATTCTGGCGAACAAGATAGCAGCAATAACAGTCAAGTTGAAAGTAACAATGGCAATAACGACAGCAAGGTTGCTGTTGGTACTGTTGAACGTCCAAAATCACCTGAAGAGGTTCAGGAAGAAAGAGATGCAGATTTGCGCCAAACGCAAACCATCTACTTCGAGTACGACAAAAACAATGTTCAATACCAATACAACGATTTGTTGGCTGCTCACGCACGCTTTTTGGTTAAAAACGCTAATGTCAGTATCACCATCGAAGGTCACTGTGACGAACGTGGTACGCCTGAGTACAACATCGCTTTGGGCGAGCGTCGTGCCAAGTCAGTGTCAAAGTACCTGACGACTTTGGGTGTTTCATCCAGTCAAATCAACATTGTCAGCTATGGTGAAGAGAAGCCGACTGACAAATCTCGCACAGAAAGCGGTTTTGCCAAAAACCGTCGCGCAATCTTGGTTTACTAAGAACGTAACAAACCATGAAAAGCATCAAACAGGTAGTTTACCTCGGTTTGCTGATGGCCGGAACTGGGGCCATTGCGGCCTCAAGCGCTGCGCCAGTCTCTGATTTGAGCAGCAGCCCACCCACCGATCGTTTGGCTACCGTCGAACGATTGATCAGGCAAAGCAGTCAACGTCAACTTCAAAGCCAACAGCAAATGGATGCCCTGCTCGAAGAGGTCAACCTATTGCGTGGCGAAACCGAACTGCACAGCCACAAGCTAGAGCAGTTGGTAGAGCGTCAGCGAGAGTTGTATCAAGAACTCGAAGACCGGTTTAGCAAGTATGCCGCTAGTCTTAGTGAGCAAGGGTCTATCGCAACATCGATTACATCACCACTGAGCGTAGCCCCCAAAGAGGCTGTAATCGCTTATTCTGACGATGTAGATGAAAACGAAGCTTACGACAACGCGATGAACAAGGTGCTTAAAGAGCGGCGCTACGACGAGGCTATACCCGAGTTTAAACGGTTTATCAAAACCTTTCCTGATTCGGAATATGCACCCAATGCTTATTATTGGCTGGGGCAGTTGTTGTTTAACAAGGGCAATTATCGCCAGTCGAAAACTTACTTCGAACGGGTGGTTAATTTTTACCCAGATTCAAACAAACGCAGTGATGCGGTTTTCAAACTCGGCTCAATTGCGTTGAAAACCAACAACACCGTGGATGCTAAAAACCTTTTTGAAAGGGTTATTAGCGAGTATCCAGGCACCACTTCGGCAAAATTGGCGACGTCACGATTACAGTCGATGGCCAAGAGCGAGTAAAAACTCGCTCAAGAGTGCGTGAAAAATAAAAGAATTGTCGGCTTTTTCGCCGAGTAGTCAGTAAAAACAAAATAATTTAAATTTAAGGTTGCAACCAATCCGAATTTAAGTATTATATGCGGCCTCGACGGGCCATTAGCTCAGCTGGTAGAGCAGTGGACTTTTAATCCATTTGTCGATGGTTCGAGCCCATCATGGCCCACCACTTCCTTTTTTAGATTTTAAAGGGTAAGGCGGGCAAGTCGAGAAGCAGTAAAAGATTGTATGTGGGCCATTAGCTCAGCTGGTAGAGCAGTGGACTTTTAATCCATTTGTCGATGGTTCGAGCCCATCATGGCCCACCAC
>JABSOG010001224.1 GCA_013216025.1 Algicola sp.
GAAACGAGTAGGGCATGTTGCGGATAAAACTGTCATAGCTAGGCAACGGTTCATCGAGGGCAAGTGGAATAACATTGACGTTAATGTCTTGTTCTATGGAGAAATATTCTTTGAACTGTGTCATTTTGCGTTCGAACTCAAGGTCCGATTCACTCGACTGCTGTTGTATTGTATCGCTATCGCTCATTTTTGCCCCATCTATAAGGAATTGCTTGTGCGCTGACCTGTAAAAAATTATTATCTCGTAACGATGGCAGGATTTAAACCGTTAGATCACAAAACACTGTAAAAAATAAACTACCTTGCAGCAAGCTGTCTCGCTTAGGCTCGCCTCCCACTTCGCGGGAGCGCGGTATTTTATTAAGTTAAAAGCAAAATATTACGTAGCAAAGAAGGGTTACCAAAGCCTCTGTTTGTTGTCATTGCATCTTTTTTGTTTTTTGCCACCTACGTGGCGTTTATAAAGATGCGGAGCAGATTTATTAAGGAAATTTATGTTTCAGCCGCTCAGCTTATTCATCGGATTGCGTTATAGCCGTGCCAACAAGGGTAATTCGTTTATCTCCTTTATCTCGTTTTTCTCGATAGCCGGGATTGCTTTAGGGGTTTTATCGCTGATTGTGGTGGTGTCGGTGATGAATGGTTTTGAAGCCCAATTGAAAGACAAAATTCTTGGCGTTATCCCGCAGGTTATCGTCTCTACAGATGGCAACCGTACAACCAAGTGGCAGGGGCTTATCCCCGAACTTAAAAAACATCCTCAAATTAACAACGTTCAACCCTTTGTTCAAAGTCAATCGATGATCCAATCTTCAAGCGCACTTGAAGGGGTGATGTTGCAAGGGGTCTTTAAAGATTATTATGCGCCGATAAAATCGAGCATGGTGATTGGCAGTTGGGATTCCCTGTACAGCAAAAAATATGGGGTGATTGTCGGCCATTATTTGGCGTCAAAACTCAAAGTGTCGGTCGGCGACCGGGTACGTATTATGGTTGCAGGTGCCAGCAATTACACGCCCATTGGCCGTATGCCGCGCAATCGAAAGTTTACTGTGGTGGGCATTTTTAACACGGGTTCAGAGATTGACGACAAAGTGATTTTTAGCGCCGGTAAAGATGCCGCTAAGTTGCTGAAACTAAAAAACAACGATATTTCGGGCATTCGTCTATATCTTGAAGATGCTTTTGCCGCGCCTGAAGTATCCAAAAGCCTGAGCGAGCAACACCCAGAGTTCACCATCACCGACTGGCGACAAAGTTATGGCAAGTTGTTCTCGGCAGTCAAGATGGAAAAGAGAATGATGTGGATCATGCTGGGCCTTATTATCGCTGTGGCCGCATTTAATATTGTCTCGGCGCTGGTGATGATGGTCACCGAAAAGCAAGGCGAAGTGGCCATTCTCAAAACCCAGGGGCTGGACAATGTCACCGTACAAAAAATATTTATGGTCCAGGGCCTGTATAACGGCGTTTGGGGCGCGTTAAGTGGTGCGGTACTGGGCGTGGTGATCAGCATAATCGTCAATCCGGTATTGGATTATTTTAGTATTGATATCATCGGTGCCGGTTACGGCGGGTTGCCGATATTAATGAATATGTCAGAGGTGGTCATCATCGCCTTATCAGCCATTGGCTTGAGTTTTGTGGCCACTTTATACCCCGCTTACAAGGCGGCTACCATCAAACCTGTTGAGGTACTGCGCTATGAGTAATGTGATCGAATGTCGTGATCTGTTTAAGATTTACAGCGAAGGCAGCTTCGAAACCCCGGTTTTGCATGGACTCAATTTTGATGTCAAAAAGGGCGAGCAGGTGGCCATTGTCGGTAGCTCAGGTTCGGGCAAAAGTACTTTGTTGCATTTGCTGGGCACGTTAGATACCCCGAGCAAAGGTCAGATCAAAATCAATGGCCAAGACATTCACCAACTTAACGCCAAAGAACAGGCCAGCTTTCGCAATCAACATCTGGGGTTTATCTATCAGTTTCACCACTTGTTGATGGAGTTCAGCGCCCTTGAAAATGTGGCAATGCCGTTGTTGATCAGGGGCTATTCAGCCAAAAAAGCCAGCTTAGAGGCGGCCGCATTGATTGAAAGAGTGGGTTTAAGTCATCGTAGCGAGCATTTACCTTCGGCACTGTCGGGCGGTGAGCGCCAAAG
>JABSOG010001225.1 GCA_013216025.1 Algicola sp.
AAGGGTAATGATGATAAGAGCGGCGATGATAATGGTGTCACCATCAGAATATGGGATGTACAAAGCAGGCAGTTTTTACAGGCTTTGAGTCGTCACAGCAATGACGTACGTTCACTGGCGCTCAGCAGTGACGGCAAATGGTTGGCCAGTGCCAGCGAAGACAAAAATGTGATCATCTGGTCTATGGCTGACTGACAGAACGGCTCTTCTTGGCTAAGCTAACAACATCAAAATCCCATGCTGTTGATTATAATGAATTTAAAAGACACGATTAACCAATACGACCCAACCAAATCGCTCGCTCAGGCTTGTACGCCACCGAGCGCTTGGTACACCAACAAAGCTTTTGCCGAAATAGAACAAGAGCAAGTTTTTTCTAATAACTGGTTGATTGCCGCCCGGGTTGATCAACTACAAAAATCTGGAGACTATGTCGCCACAGAGGTGGCAGGTCAGCCGATAGTGTTGGTGCACGGCGAACATATCAAAGCGTTTTACAATGTTTGCAGGCACCATGCGGCCCAAGTGATGGAAACGGGGCTGGGGTGTACCAAAGCACTCACTTGTCCGTATCATGGTTGGAGTTATAAACTGGATGGTAGTTTGGCCGCTACGCCATTGTTTGAAGGGGTTGAAGATTTCGACAAGTCACACAACGGTTTGAAACCCGTACGCTGTGAAGTGTGGGAACACTGGGTGTTTGTTTGCCTTGATGACAATACCCCTTCTCTAGAATCTTTCCTTGGTGACTTGTATGGCCAAATAGCCCCGCTTAATGGCGATAACATGCAGTTTCACAAAAGAGTCAGTTACGATTTGAACTGTAACTGGAAAATCTACGTCGATAACTACCTTGATGGCGGCTACCATGTGCCAGTGCTGCACAAAGGCTTGAACAGCGCGCTGAATTTTCGACAATATAAGGTCGAAACCCGAGACCGCTACTGTCTTCAGTCATGCCCAACCAAAGCGAATGACAACGAATTTGCCAAAGTCAGAACCGGCATCGCCAATTACTACTGGCAATATCCCAATCTGATGATCAATTTGTACGAAGGCATTATGGGCATCATCATTGTAGAGCCGGTGGCGGTAGACCGTTGCCGAGTCATTTTTGATTATTACTTTGATGAAGACAACCCACAAAATACCAAAGAATTTAAAGACAATAGTG
The DNA here is from genome assembly GCA_013216025.1 of Algicola sp. GTDB lineage: Bacteria > Pseudomonadota > Gammaproteobacteria > Enterobacterales > Alteromonadaceae > JABSOG01. The sequence goes on from JABSOG010001225.1 coordinate 1,175, forward strand.
TAGAAGTCGCCAACAAAATTCAAGACGAAGACGCATCGGTGTGTCATTCGGTGCAAAGGGGATTGGCATCAAAAGGGTATGAAACCGGGCGATTATCGGTGGCCAAAGAAGCCGGGGAGCACCTTTTTCATAAGCTATTGCATGGGGATTTGCAGATCAAGGGGTCAGAGACGTTGAAATCATAAAAATACCTTGAAAATCAATTATTTAAAATCAAGGGGCCAGAGAGGTACTCAGATGTCAAGATTTGGCAACGGATGAACCGCTGTTGAGACGTTGCTTTCATCGTTCTGTTATTTCTTGTCAATGTGTTGATAATCAACGTTTTTATGAAGGATAGCAGTGTTTTATTTTACTTGTCTCGAAACTACTCCGTGACTAACTTGCTATATCTACGTATTACCTCTGGCCCCTTGATTTTAATTGGTTGATATAACTAGATTTTTGTCTGTTTCAACGTCTCTGGCCCCTTGATTCTTATCCACGCATAAACCGGCAGACCCGCGACCAACAACCCACAACCCCACAAAATGGTTTCAAGACCCGTTGCCACCAATATCCAGGCGGCGAACACTATTGCAATTATCGTTATGGCGATATTCAGTGGTGCCAAGGGTGGCTTTTCTTTTTTGCGCAAGTACATCATCAAATGAACCACCGAACATAATAAATAGGGCAACACGGCGGTTAAAGTCGACAGCAATATTACAAAGGTGAATTGGCTGACCAGACTTTGGTTGTAGTTCATCAACACCAATATGCTGACCAAAATGGTCGATAATATGATGCCTTTGGCGGGGGTGCCTGTTTTTGTTTGTTGACTAAAAACTTCAGGAAATAAGCCGTCTTTCGAGGCGGCCATGGGCACTTGGCCGACGCATAATGTCCAGCCATTTAACGCGCCGAAACACGAAATGACCGCACCCGCGCCGATAAGGTAATAACCCCAATCACCCCATAATAAGGCTGCCGCATCGGCAAAGGG
>JABSOG010001226.1 GCA_013216025.1 Algicola sp.
CGACTACAGCCATTGCATTAACAGTCGTTACCTCAAAAAAGTCAGCCAAAACGGCGGTATCAATCCTGCCAGTCTGTCATTGGCTTATCAGGTTTATGATCAAGACCGAATCTATCTAGACTCTGTCAGTGATGAACTCGGACAAACCCTAGCCAGCTTTACACTGGGGTTGAACGCTTTTGATAACGAGTACCATCTGCAACAAATGAAGCAGTATTATGGGCCGGGTGCAAACGAATACAAAACCCTGTCGGTCACGGTTGAAGACAACCCAGATCCTGACAATTTGGGTAAACAAAAACATCCCTACGTTAATTCCATTGTGGCAACCACAGGTGCAACGGTTAATTTAACTTACCAAATGATTGATGTGCCGATGGCGATTGTGACAGACGGTCCTTGTACCCCTCAATCTTGTGAAGTCGACGAACACCGCAAGCCCGATAAGTTTAAACGGCTCAAAACAGTCAGTCACTCTGGCACCACCTATCACTACGATTACTCGTGGACAGAGGTGTCTAAACCCTTCGACTTGCTGGCAGATGTTAAATACATTCATGACGGCGTACAAGCTCAAAGCTCGGTTTACAAACCCTCGATGGCTTATTTAAAAGTGGTATTAAGCAGTGATGTCGGTAGTACTGGCACCGAGGCGTTTTCCCGAGAAACCTATTATGCCGACTACTTCGAAACCAGTGTTAGTCCTACGGCTGTAAGTATACTGGGTAAGTGGATTGGTAAGCCTATATTTCGGACCACCACCTACCAAAACCCAGATGTAAACCAATCAACTTATGGTGTGTACAGAAGTACCAGCCTAGTCGAAGAATGGTATTGGGATAGTATTGGTACTGCTAACAGTTACAGCGCGCCTTTTGGCGGCAATGCTAAAACGGGTTATATGAGACAGGGTCTGGTATTGCGGGCACATGCGTCAAACATTGATAATAAAACCATGGTGACCAACTACGAGTATGATTGGGGCACGGCCAGAACGGAACCGGTTCGCAGCATTCGTTATATTGCCAATGCATCGGTGCAAGACAAAGCCATTCGCGAGTTTTCTTATATTAACCGATTGTTCAGTCAGAACCTTGCACCCGCACAGCAATACCACCAGTTTGCGTTGACCCAACAGGCCAAATCTTGTTTTGTGCCAGCTAGTGAGGCGCAAAGCTTTACCTGCGATGGCGCTACGGCCCAATGGTTGGGGGCTCAGCAAATGGGTTACACCGTTTATCCTGAACTGGGTAACAACCAGCTGTTATCAGACAAATGGATAGCCAGAGATGGCGATGGTCAGTCACCCTCTGGCTCGTCAAAATCGTTGCACCGCCGTTTAGACTATCACCTGTCAGGTAGTGACAAAGGTAATTTAAAGTCACGCACCTCAGGCAGTTATGTCACTCAATATCAAGATTATCACCGCGGTGCACCACAAACGGTTATCTCTCCTGATTTATCGATATCGAGCAAATCTAGTCAATACATTTGGGAATATACGGTGGTACAAAACGCCAATAATATCACCAGCACGGCAATCAGTGATTTTATCGGTAGAACCTCTTTTTCACAAATGGGATCTGATGCACCCGTAACAACCGCTTACCCGAGCGATACCTTAACTGAAGTTACGCGCAGTGGCATTTTACAAAGTGCCACTGTTACTGACGTATGGGGCCGCCAATTGTCACAGCGAAATGCCGTAGACGGGGCCATTACCGGCTTGACTACCCAACATTACTCACCGCTTGGCATCGCACAACACACCATAAATACCCAAAATGGCAAAGTACAACAATTTGTTGATGTACTGGGTCGACCCACCCACATTCTTTATTTTGAAGAGGCGAACAATGCTGCTTCAGTTTATAAAGAAGAGTTTTTCACCTATGGTCACAACGGCAACGGATTAACCAAAGACTATGCTTATTCGGTCACCAAAAACAGTGCTACCACTGTCGCATCGTCCATCAGACGATTAGCCAAAAAAGACTTGCTGGGTCGCTTTGTTTCGGCTTTTTCGTGTGACGAAAACACTCTGGATTGTGTGGGTCCCAGCGTTGGGGTCGACTACTACTCGGCTGCGGTTGGTGCAGAAAACGGCTTTCCTGCGTTTTCTAGAGTGATCCGTCCCAGAATGTCGCTGCGCAATGC
>JABSOG010001227.1 GCA_013216025.1 Algicola sp.
GCTGTTGTCGGCAATGGCTCAGTTAATCCAGAGGATGACGAGGAACGGCCATTGTTTGAAGGCCGGGCGGTGCTGGCAGTTTTGCCGGTGGCTGCGCTGGCAACTGTTAACTCGCCAGTGGATTAGCGACTAAATCAGCAGCTAAAAGGCCTACTAATTTTAGTAGGCTTTTTGACTGTTTATTTTTAATTAAAAAGCTTTAATGTCAAAGGTTTGCGACCTGTGCACGATTCAAGATCTGACCCCGAAGTTTAAACCGCGCACTGCCCCGGTTATTTCTAAAGTCAGCAAGTTAGCTAAACTAAGTCAATCCCCTGTTATTTATAGATACATCGAATTTTGTTTGACCAGCCTGTATAAGCAATCGGTAGCTTCTTCTTCAGTTAAAAACTCTTGGCGTCGCCTTTTCATCCCTCGTTCATAGTAAAATACAACCCATTTACCATAGATAAAATCAAGGCAAAAACCCTCCATTGTAGGTAATTCACCATCCAGGCTAAAATACTCTGGATCAAAGCTTTCAGCTTTCAATCGTTCAATCAATTCTGCTTTTGTCATTTCACCACCTTCAAAAAACCTTTCCTTAGGAGAGTACCAATAGATACAGGAGTTATATACTGTGTACCCCCACCAATTTGATTAAATGCAGGTGCTATAGTTCCAGCTCTCACGTGAATTGGCTTCATAACTTCATATATCGTGTAAGGTGCCCTTAATGAATGTGCAGGTAAAGCTCTTTGGGGGAAAGGAGTTCCTGCCGGAGATAGAAAATACCCCCCATCAGGCGCTCCGTATCGGTCAACTCTCTGTCCAGGCCTTAAATAAGCACCTAAGGACTCACCCATAAAGCCCATATTTGTTGGCCAGTATAATTTAACTGACTTCCTCAAACCGGCAAGAGTCTGCTCCAGATTTCTAATATCTCTTCGTCCAAATCGGTGTCCTCTTGGTCTAGCAACTGAAAAGCTTGAATCAATTGATCGAATTTGCCGTATCAGCGATTGAGCTCTTACATATATATAGTAATTGCCGTGAGCGTTCGATGCTCTACGCCCTGCACCACCTTTGCCTGCAAGTAATGCAGTTGGACCAGAGTCTTCACTACCATCATCAGCAAATGCGGCGTCAAGTTCTGGAGTTTCATAATTATTGACCAGTGAATTATCATTTCCACTATCTGGGTGCATATCCTTATTGCGAGTGGTTTTAGGGGCTGTTGGTGTCCCTGCGTCAGCATTACCTTTATCACCACTTTGGGGGTTGCTGCCACTACCTGCACCGTTACTTTTCAACTTAACGGCAAACAACTCTCTAGTTACCGAACCATCGGCATTTGTGCTTTCACTGACCAAAACTGCTGTAGCGCCTGACTCCTTGATTTTATTGCGCTCTTTTAACGTCAATCTGGGTTTGGCGGTGTAACCACTCGGATCAGTATATTTGAGTGGATTATTCATCACGTAGGAATACGGATTAAGGCTTTGACCGTCCTCAGGGAAGGTAATAAACGGGTCTACAGAGAGGAACCGCCCAAGCTCCGGATCATAAGCTCGCCCATTCATGTGGATAATGCCCGAATCCCCAAGGTGCTCATGATTGGTAAACCCGCGTGGCGTGATATCCGTACTGAACAGACCACGCCCCTCAGTGCCACCTTCTGCCCTTGCGCCTGACGCGGTTCTTGCTTTACCAAACGCATTGTAGGTGCGTTGTTCAATCGGCATGATGCCAACAATCGACATCTCTGCCAGTGTATAGGCATCGGTGATGGTATCGACTGAACCCAAACGGTCACGGTGGAGGTACTTCATTCCAAAGGTGCCGTCACTGCTGCGGGTCATTATCGCATAATCACCGATGTAGGCACGAGTGGTTTCTTTGCTGCCTTCGATTTCTACCTCAAAGCTGCCACCGGCCACGTAGTGGGTGGTTTTGTCTGGGGTGATTTGCTTGTATCGCAAGCCGTCACTGCCGTAGTCGAACGTGGTTGTGGTGCCATTTTGATTGGTAATGGCTATCGGTTTGTTGTTGCTGTTGTACTTGATGGTGCGGTACGTTGCTGAATCAAATTGTTCGCTGGTGCTCAGCATCACGGTTTTCTGGGTCAGGTTGCCGTTGGCGTCATAGGTGAAATTCATCACCCGGCCAG
>JABSOG010001228.1 GCA_013216025.1 Algicola sp.
TGCTCATTGTGGTGATCCAGTTCAAAACCGGTCACTTTGGCACCTTGCAAAACTGTAATGTCATCTTCGCGGTTCATATCGGTCAGAGCCGATTCAAAACTGGCGCGATCTAGCTGAAAAGCAGGGTGGGGGGGAATATACGTGGTTCCCTGTTCACTCATCTGCTCAATCGGCAGGCTGTGGTCTTCATTGTCAAAGAAAAAGCGCAGTGCATTTTTAGGCAGCTGGTTACGGTACAAATAATTGGCTAAGCCCAGTTTTTTTAAAAAATAATGACCAGTATTTTCAACGGTGGCTTCGCCGATTTTGGCTTTAAATTCGGTACTGACTTCAAGTTGAATAATTCGGATATCACGGTTATTTCTTTTTAGCTGGCGCGCCAAGGCAAGGCCTGACCAACCGGCGCCGATAATAGCGACGTCATATTTCGGCATTATTGATTGACTGTTTATCATGCATTTGCTCCTGTTATTTTTTTTCTTATCGCTTGCTTGATTATCGTTTGTTCGATACTAGGGTGTGTTTGCCATTTGAAATAATGGTTCTCTTTACCACGGTAGCGGGAATGGGGGTATTTCAGCGTGGTTCTTATTTGTTGGTAATACGCTGATTTATCGCCCTGGAGCAAGCTCAGCGCTAATTCATAACCGTCGATATCATTAACCAAGCACTGATGATCAAAACTGGCTTCAGGTAGTTTAATCGGGGCTTCACTATTTTTACCCAATTGCAACATGCCGACTCGGCCTCCGCCTCCGAGGGTAAATAATAACAAGCTGTTTTGTTTTAGTTTTTGTCTATAGAGCTGCAGTTCAAACAAAGGTTTCAAACTTAAATAATGGCGTTGACAACTTTCGATACTGGCTAACCAGTTGACTGTTTGTTGATTGACTACCAACTGGTTGTCGAGGCCTCGTAACAGCGATTTCGCCCAGTTTGCACAAATATCAAATGAAACAGGTAAAACATGATCAGGTAAATATTTCAGCTCTTGATAAAGCTGACGGATAAGTATCTGCGTGCCTGTCATGCCGGGTTGCTGGCTAAGCAATTGGCATTTTTCTACAACCAGCTCATCCGGTGCAAGCTGTTTTCCTACCACCGAGCGTTTCAATGCAATAAAGCCAACGCCCGGGACGACGTCCAGACCGTCTTGTGTATTATCGTTGCCTATGCCCAGAGAATTTAGGCAGCTCTGTTGGAACAATTTGTTCAGGTCAAGTGAGATCACCACGGTGGCGGAAAAATCGCTGTGATAAAAATCTAAAATACCCGCATGCAAACTGGTGCAGGCGGCACTGATAAAAGTCACTTGACAGTGATCGCTCAACCACTGATGAAATTCAATCACTAGGGGATCAAGCAGCACAAAAACCTCTCCGGCACTGACCAAAGTGACATGACTTGGTAATTCATCCAACGCATTTAGTCGAAGCTTCAATTCTTCAATTGCCATGTTTGGATTGGCTGCGTCTCTTGCCCAGTATCGTGAAATAACCAGTGGAGCACTCATTAGTTAGTTACACCGCGTTGATGCAGACAGGCGATCAAAGGCTGCAAGGCATCAGTCGGCAAACCATCATCGCTGTACAACCTTAAGCTGACGGTGTTGTCATTATTATCTATCTCAATGCGGGTGAAACGATCTTCGATCACCAGCAGTGGCTTTATCAAGGTAACTAGTTTTTTCTCTTCGGATGCTAAATCTTCGAGTAAGAGAATATTGTCTGCCAATAGGTTGGCCGGTATACGCATACCGCCCGGCATTGATAGTCTGACCAGTATGGTGATCCCAGGCCAGCACAGCTGGGCTTCGGCGACCAGGTCGGATAAAATTTGGTAATGCTCTCGGACATTCAGCAATACCGGATAGGGTGAACTGGTGAAGTTGGCAAATACCGCAAAATCGCTGTCGGTAGTCAATGGCAACATCTGTGCCTCGGCAATTGAAGGCTTGTGGGCAAACGGCATGCGCTTGAGTGTACCGCAGTATTTTTGTAATTTTTTAGCCACGCGACCACTCCTTATTCATGATTAAAATGGTATCCTGCGTGAGCATCAGTTCAGCAATGGCGTAATAACCGTTTAATGCCACCGAGCAAGCCATAAAGCGTTGTGGTTGTTCAATTTTGTTGTTCAGACCATGA
>JABSOG010000122.1 GCA_013216025.1 Algicola sp.
CTTTAGTGCGCAACAGACTTTGGATCACAATAAAGGCAACTGTTTGTCGCTGGCCATTCTGACGACCGCTTATGCCAAACTGGCGGGAATTGATGCACAATATAATCAAATTAATTCCGCGCCAATTTTCTCTACAAACGGTGCTGTCGAAGTGACGTCTTCGCATGTGGTGACCAAACTGTATGATCCGACTTTTGTTGCGCAACAAAACAAACTTTATAAGAGCAAGCCGTATATTGTGCTCGACTACTTTCCAAGCAGAAATAGCTGGATGGGTGGCAAAGTGACAACTGCGACATTTATCGCGATGTATTATCGCAACTTGTCGGCCCAGGCGATTAAAAATAGCGAACTGTCCAAAGCCGGATGGTTGGCAATAGAAGCGCTTAAACATGCGCCCGAAGATGTTGCTAGCGTAAATATGTTAGCGGTTGTCTATCGTAAAATGAACCAAAATGACACCGCAGAGAGTTTGTACAAACACGGATTGTTAATGAGCAGCAATGATTTGAATCTGTTGCAAAATTATCATGCGTTGCTAGAACAACAAGGGCGCGCGCAGGATGCTAAACGCATCAAGGGTTTATTAGATACTATCGACGATCCCAGCCCGTTTTCATGGTTGAGTTTGGCTGATGACGCATTGGCACAAAAGCGCTTAAGTAGTGCTATGAGGTATTTCAAAAAAGCCATCGACAAAGCGCATTATCTACCCTACGGTTACGCGGGTTTGGCCAAGGTTTATTATGTTCGGGGCGACAAAATAGGTGCCAAGAAGCTGTTTAAAATGGCTCTAAAAAGAACGCTTGATGCCGAGACTGAAGCGCTTTATCAGGCCAAACTGGCAGTTTTGACGGGCAGGTAGACTTTCATCATTTGCGCAAACGTAAAAAGCCTGCACAAGTGCAGGCTTTTTGAATTTTGTCAGAATAGTCTTAATGGTCGACTTGTTTGGCTACGCCGCCCGCTTTTACGCCAGATTTGAATTTGAGTGCTGATGTGTTGACTGCTTTGCGTTTGTTGTTCATATTTGATTCCTCGTTAATGAGCACTATTTGGTGCTGATAGAATTACTGTACTTCCCTTGTAGAACGGTAGCTGCGCGCTTAATGATCGATTTCTTTGCCTACATCGCCCGCTTTAACGCCTGACTTGAATTTGATTGGAGCTGTGTTGGTCGCTTGAATTGAGTTATTCATTTGTCATTCCTCTTTAAGTTACGGTATTTCCTTGAAAGCGAGATCAGATTAACAGCTTGAAATTTAATCGTCAATGGTTGTTTTTTAGCGCTTAATGTTTTTATCTAACGATTGGTGTGAAAACTCTCTAAATCTTGTGTTTGTGCAAGTTAATGGGCTCAATGTAAGCCATTAATGCTATTTAGGCTTGGAATCGATGGTATTTAAAGTCAATGAGAGCTGAGCTTCTAACTAAAAAATGATCTTTGTCTGCCCTCAACCTTGAATAAATATTTAATCCACTATTTTGAACTGTTATCTTACTTGTTGGTGGTTATCGCTTGAGCACAGGTATTAAAAAAGGGTGTGCGCGTCCTTGCGCACTAGGGGGAGATACTAATTACCACATCTTGCGAACGCGGATCTTACCTTGTGAACGGTCGGCAGATTGCCCTTCTACGGTGATGTACATACCGTAGTGTTGCAAAATTCGGCCAGACTGTGGGCTCCATGGGTTTTGGTAGTAGTTCCAGTCAGCCATTTGTGAGTAGTTCAACGGATACAAGTCTGTTACTGAGTTTCCAGTCCACGACGTGTATGTCATTGGTGATTGTGTTGGCGTCAGGCTGAAGGTTGCATCACGCAATTGATAGCGGTTTGATGCCAACGCGCCACTGGTCCAGTACATTGGTTGAACGTCTGCATCAATAACACCAATCCAGCTTTCGCCCGGGTGATCGCCAACCGCATTGTTTTCAATTGAAGTGTCTCGATACCAAATCAATAGGCCCGGCTCGTAGCTGATCACGCGGCTAACATGCTGCAAACCTTTGTCGACACCGGCATGGTTACGCCATTCGAGTAGGTAGTAGTGCTCTGATTCTTTGTAACCGTTGTTGGCTTCAAAACCATTCAATGTAAATAATGGGGTGCCTTCTGCACCATCAGCCAAAACCACTACGCCATCAACGCTAACTTTAACGTCATCAACATAAATGCCTTGTTCGGTGACAAAGTTGTCGGTTACGTAGTTAATTGACAAAGTCACGTTTTGACCGGCGTAAGCAGACAAGTCAAATGTTGCGTCAACCCAGTCACCAGAAGCACCGGTAATACCGTGGCCTTGGTTGGCGTTATTCGGGTTGTCGGTTGTGGTGATGTTGCCTTGTACGGTTTCGCCGTTAACTTTTACAAACGCATAATCCCAGTCAGCTTCGATTTGATACCAAGCTTTAAACGAAAAGTTGGCCGTTTTAGCGTTGGTCAAATCGACATTGACTGACATGTCGTTGTTTAAGCCGTTATCGGCCTGTCCCCAGTATGCCAATTCACCTGAGTATGGCGCGTTTAGCAGGGTCAGTTTGTTTGGCAGGTTAACGCGTAAATAATCAAGGTTGGTGCCTTTGTCGTTGGCTTGGTCAAATACAAAGGTTTCGCCAACGGTGTTGAAGTCGTCGATATGACGAGTATCACCGCTTAACCAGTTTGACTCAGGCATACTGGTTTGCAAAAATTCTTTACACCAAGTACTGAAACCAACCGGCTCGTAACCCGGAATAGCACCCGACCAGCTGCCGGTTGACATGACAGACCATGCAGAAACCGTGTCACCTAAACCACTGTACTTGGTGTCGTATTCGTCAGGTAAACCCAAGTCATGCGCATATTCGTGGGCTGTAACACCAAGGGCGGCATCGATAGGCTGAATGGTGTAATCGTAAGCGGCATACTGACCGCCCCAGTTGGGTTGACCAGACTTGGTGTCAGGAATGCGAAAGACACTACCAAGGTTCCAACGGTGTGACCAAATGGCGTCTTCGCCCAAGGCACCACCACCAGCTTCTTCACCTACGCCCGAGTGGAAAATCATTAAGTGATCGATAAGACCATCTGGCTCGTGGTAGTTACCATCGCCGTCGATATCGTAGCGGTCTTCTTGGTCAAAGAAAGACAAGTCAAAATCTGGGTCTTTGGCCATTGCTGCCAACGCTTCTTTCACCAATTCTCTGGCCGAGCCGTTAGTGTTGTTGCCGTAGTGAGCGGCCGGATGTTTGGCTTTAAGCCAGCCGACCGTTTTACCGTCAACGGTGTAGCTGCCACCCGATTGCTGAGAATAGAACTGTTGCATGGTCAGATGAGTTTTACCATCAGTGCCAACATAACCTTTTTCAGAGAACAATAGGTCTTGAAAATGCGTATTGGTGTAATCGTCGAAGTAGTTGCTGGTTTCGCCGGGGGTGACCGCGTTGTGTGGGTAATCAGGAAATTCAACCAAAATGGCCAATACGTGATCAACACGTTGCTTACCTTCAAACTGTTCAATAGTCACGCCGCCGAGTTCGCCCGCGCTGTGCGAATGAACATTGGCTTGTGCTGCGTTGTTTTGTTCTGTAGAAAGGAGCTGTTCAAAGATCGCAGACTGTAACTTGTGTTTGTGCTTGGCTAGTTCACCGGGCTGCTGGTTTTTGATGCTGCGCTTAGTCTCAATGTAATTGGCGTAAGCTGCCTCTTGTTCTTCTTGGCTTGCATTTTCATTCAATCCGCCAGAACGTACCAGCATTTTGATAATTTGCTCTGGCTGGGCCAGATTCAAGTCAAACGACTGTTCGGCCATTACGCCAGTAGACAGTAAAAAGCTGGCTGCGACAGTTGCTTGGCCGATTTTGGATAGTGTAAAACGTTTCTTCACTTCAGGTTACCTATATTACTTTTATTATCAGTTATAAACAAAATCAACGACTTGTTACCCTTTGGATATAAGCCGTTGTATTCATAACACTACGATGTCACCGACAAGTAAACCTTGGTGTTCGTCCGAGGTACTTGTTGGAGCCCGAGCAGAATATATAGTGTGCAATAGTCAATCAATAGCGGCTGGATGGTTATTCGGGGTGATGTTTTTGTGAATATATATAAGTCATTGATAAATAGTTATAAATAAATCGTTTACCTACAATTCACTACAAATCACTACAAATGGTCAAGGGTTTAAGTGTATGTAAACTTAAAGTTAAAATTAAAGGTAAATATTGTTGCTTTATCCGTACATAGAGATACAAAACAACCATAGGTGCATAGGGGAACACATTAAATGTGCGAAACTGGTGCTAAACGGCACATTAAGTGTTTGTTATTTTGGCTTTCCTCAGGTTAAGGGCAGCGGGTGGCTAGTGGGTGGATAGTTGTGTACGTTTTGATACGTACTTTGGTGTTCATTCCTTTTTTGACGGGAGGGGCTTAATCTGCCATAGCGTCGAAAGCTTGCTGGATCTGTTGGCGAGATATGTCAAGAGATTGGTAAAGGTCACACTGATCGATGGACTCAAGGCAGACACCTTCAGCGCTTGGCGCGTGTACACCAAATGACCTAGCGTATAACAATGCTGTGATATTTAAACATTTGTCGTTTGAGTTTTCCATTTTTTATCCTTTGGTTTGCACTGACTGTGGTTCTTTTTAACAAGAGAATGGATGATGTCCCTTCTTACCCGTTGTCTGAACAGCCCATTAATTCAGAGTTTCAGTCTTTCCGCTGACTGTGATTATATAATAAGGGATTAAAGCAGAGAAAACTGTGAGCGAGTTCACAGTAAGGAATAGATGTTGATGAAAGATTAAAAAACAAACAATTCTGATAGGTTGTGTTCGTTCACGATTAAGCTTATTTTTAAGTATTACTATGAAGTAAGGAATAGTTCCATGATATCTACGATCACATCAAAAGGGCAGGTTACCTTACCGAAGGAAATTAGGACTCAACTCAGATTGTCACCGGGCGACAAACTCGATTTTTTTGTCACGGATGAAGGTTACGTCATGGCAGTGCCTGTTAAATCACCTGCCAGCAAACTCAAAGGTTTTCTGGGCGTCTCTATGGTTGGCGAAGTCACGCTTGAAGATATGCAGCAACGCATTATTGAAGGCGCGACCAAAGTGTGATCGCAATTGATAACAATGCGGGCAGTGATTTGGAATGCGGTTTATGATTTTGAATCCCACAATGCCGATTTTTCTGATTATCTTATTTGCCATAATAACAAGTCTTTGGGCGCCGGATTAACTTATACATTCGATAAAAAGGCAGCCAAGCATAAGCATTGTCGGCTATTGGACAGTTCAATATGATTTTAGAAATAGAATGATTGATCGCTGATTGACACCATCAAAACAAGTGCCTATTTTTAATATCATATTTGTTGTTTGAATTTGGGTGGAAGATAAAATATGAATCAAGTATTTCCCCGTAGTATCTGGGTCAGTTATGCCAGTGCGCAGCAAGAGTTGGTTGATGGGTTGGGTGAGTATATTGCCAAGGCACCGCCTGACAATAATGAGCGCGAGTTTCAATTACAAGCCTATCTAAAAAAAGGAGACAACTCTAAACCACAAGAATCTAACACCACTTCACCCCAAAGCATTTCTTGGCAGACGTACCTTGTTACCGGCGAACCGATACAGTTGGTTATTGAATCAATAGCCACTTCATTGCGGCGGGTTTTGGTATTGTCGCCCGCCTATATTCGCAGCGAATATTGTTTGTGGGAGCTATGCAGTTGCTTAATCTATTGTCCCAACAATATCTTTGTTATTTTGGCTGGCATCGCAGATTTAGACGTTTTTAAAGCGCGCGGTAAACTTGATTATTGCTTTGATGCCGTTTCTTTGGTAGATGCGTTGTGCACAGTATACGAGCTGAAAAAGGATAGTATGCATCATTGCTTTCATCTAGAAGAGGGGGATGAACCCGCTGTATATTTTGAGAAAAGGCTGGGTAATTTGGAACAAAGGTTGTATCAAACAACACAGAACCAATCAATGCAGGTGCTGGGTGATAAAATTCAGGTTTATGCTGGTGAATTTGGCAGTGATCTCATCGTTGGGCAATTTTGGTCTTTTCTTTCCAGGTGTTTTGATCAGTGGTGTGCGCACAGTTCAACCAAAGCGTTGTTGACAACTGTGGAGGAAAACCAAGGACTGGTCTTTGATGACTTGAAATATTTTAAAAAAAGCAAAGTTAACCAGTTTGTAAAAACCATCACCAAGGATTATCGACAAAGCCCAACGGCGGTTTGGTTGCCGTCGATGTATCAATTTTCCGCTATTTTGGCTTTGTTGCGCTTAAATCCTGAATGGGTAGCCGAAATGAGAGATGCCAATCCGGGCCGACAACTATTACGCATATCTGTGCCTGCGGGTTACGATGATGAAGTCAGAGCCATTTACGAAACTTGCCTTGCTGCCAGTGCTATTCAGTTCGCACCACTTGAACTTATTCCACAAAATGAAAAGGAAGCCGTACCCCAAGTGGGCGGCACGCTAAACATTGCGTTACCACACGAACCAATGACAGGCACCAGCAATCGGCAACGCACCAAACAAATCGTCACAAACGAATTGGTTTGTCGGGTAATGGATTTGACAGAAGATGAACTGCAACCATTTTTTAAGCAAAAATCCGATTGGAGGATCGAGTTCAGGGCGCAAGTCGATAGCGATCTGCCCGCAGACAATGATGTATATACTTTGGTGCGGTTCTATTTCGATCAGCAGTGGTTTACCCAAAAAACCAATGAACATGCAATTGAGGTCATCAGGGAAATTATGGTCGACATTAACCAAGGTGCTGCACAAGATCGTTTTGTCAAAATTGGCGTATTGCAGCTGTTGAATAAGCGTGATAGTGAAATTGAATATGTAAACCACGAAGACAATCTGCAAACTCATATCAAAAATATATTCAGGTGCCGCTAATGCCAAACAGTAAACAAACCATCATAAATCTAACCGACAAAGAACCCATCAAACTCACCCCCATGCAAGGCTGGCCAGCGGGCCGTTATCAACTCTCGCCCCAGCACGTAGGCGCAATACAAGCAGCTTTTTTATGCAAACGCCCTTTGCTGGTGCGCGGCGGGCCGGGCCTTGGCAAAAGTCAGTTGGCACAGGCAGTTGCGTCATTGCTTGATTGGGGGCTGATTAGTACAGTGGTACATTACAACACCTCAGTTGAAGACCTGCTTTATTCGGTCGATCATGTTAAACGGCTCGACCAAGCCAACAACCCAGAGTGCCCGGTAGGCGGTTTGGAAAAATACATTCAGCCCGGTAAAGTATGGCAAGCCATTGCGCCGTCAACTTTGCATGCGCGTGGCCTAAAACCACCCCACAATAAACTCGGCACCGTATTGCTAATCGACGAAATCGACAAAGCCGATCCAAGCCTGCCCAACGCATTGCTCGAAGTTTTAGCCAATGGTGCCATTAGTGTACCTTACCTGCAAGATGCGGTGATCGCAGATGAAAAACATCCTTGTTTTGTTGTTATCACCTCTAACGAAGAACGATTATTGCCCCAAGCTTTTATCCGCCGTTGTGCGGTGTTAGACATACAACTACCTAAAGAGCCAGACAAGGCATTGCAATGGATGATGGATATATTTGCCGCGCATTATCCCAACGAACAAAAGCAAGCTGAGTTGGCCAGTTTGGCAACCACAGTGGCCACGCAAGTATTGGCACAGCGGGCAAAAGTGAGCGGGCAAAACAATGGCGATTATCTTGTTGGCACCTCAGAGTTTTTGGATATGCTCAAAACGCTGGGTGAGTTTGAGCAAGATAAACGCGAAGACAAACTCAAAGTATTAAGCGAGCACCTGATAGAGAAATCCCAATTTTCAAAAGACGATAAAGATAATGCATAACCGGCTTGATGCATTAAAGCTGCTCGAACAATTGGGGCCGCAGCACCAGCATTTGCAAGATGCATTGGCGGCGCTCGATATGGCTTACGAAGGGCCAAAAGAAGCGCCAAAAGAACAGCTTGAACCCAACCAAAAGCCAATGCAACAACCCGGCGATGTTGAACCGTTGTCCACAATTCAAGCCCTGGATTTTGAATTTCTCATTACCTTGGTGACCAACCGACAGGTGCACCAAAACGACAACAGTCAGCCCATTGTCGACAAAATGAATAAGTATCCAAAGCTGAGTTTTGAACGCGAAGAACAAGCAAAACCCCAAACGCTTACACCCCTATGGCAAGAAAAACCGTTGTATCAAGCGCTGTTGCCGTATTTTCATCGTGACAAAACCAGCCGTCAACCGGATATAGCCAAAATCACCTGCAGTTTTGTGCGCAGGCAGCCGCTGAAAAAATTGCCAATGCAGGTGAATAAATCTTTTCCGGCTGAAATTTGGCTGTATTGCGACCACAGTGACGGGGCCAGTGTTTATCACCGCGACTATCGCTACGTTGAGTTACACCTGCAAAAATGGTTTGGCGACAACTGCATCAGCAAAAAATTCAAGCTGGTGCAACGCGGTGCACAATTCGTTTGGCAGCTGTCAAACAACCTGACGCAGGGTAACGCTTTGTGTCCACCTGCCAACGCAATTGCCCTGATTTTGGCACCAAACAACGGCTGGCACAAAACCGTTTGGGCTTCGCTCGAATCGCAATTTATGGCGACCAGCGTCACCCGTGTTTATTTGCCTGTGGGGGCAACACTAGCCAAACCCAGTTTGCCCAGTGCAAAACCTGTGACAACCGATGGCCAAAAACTACTGGCTTGTTTAAGTTTAAGCCCAGCGGTGATCACCTTGCCCATGGTTCGCCAGCTACGCATTGAACTGATAGAAGGTGCCGCTGAGCTTGAAACCTGGATTGCAGGGCACGACAACCTGCAATGGTACCAGTCAACCAACAGCGGTTTTTGGTTACATGGTTTGGGTTACTTTCAAAAACAAGTCGGTGAGCTGCTAACCAAACACCAACAATGGCAAGCCCATCAAATCATCGACGAGCATTTAACCAACCACGAACTGTGCTGGCAACGTCAACACCAAATGCTGACGCTATTGCATTGCAAACAACTGACCAACAAAGAGAAAGAACCGCTAGAGAAGGGGGTTGGTGAATACTTTGGCCAATTCTCCAAACGCCTGTTAGACCACGAAAACAGCAAAGAAGTAGAATGGTTGATGATTCAGGCCCGCAGTTTGGGCGACGAAATAGCAAACCTGCCAGCAGCGGCAAGACAAACCCTAACGCTAAGCAATTTATTGTGGCGACGACAAACCGGCAGTGACGAACAATTGCCCGGTATTGACAAAGACCTGTGGCAACAATGGTATCAAACGGCGCAAACCAAACCAAAACCCGCAAGCGTTATACAAATAGAAAACGAGCTGCACATAGTTGAGGAAATAGTCGAGCAAAATAACGCAGCAGGAGCACAAATCTGTACTTTGGCTGATACCACCTCACTGATGGTGCAACCGTCAATGGCCAAACAAAATCAGCGCTTGATACCCCAGCCGGGCAGCGAACTGACCTTAACCAACCGCGCAGAATCCTTCACCCTTGAAACTTTATCCAGCAACAACTTTTACTGGGCAAAAAGCTTAGCGGTCACCTCAAACGGCGTAGTCGCCACAACCGATTACATACAAGTCAGTTGGCCAAATACGCCTATAACTACCAGCAAACCCATCATCGAGGTTTTTGACCATTCGCCGTTGTGGTTGCGCCTACACCAACCACAGCTCGATAAATATGGTTTGTTTATTGAGTTGGATGTTAAGGGCGTTATTTTAAAGCTGCGATATGTGCCTAAAGGCAGTTTTTTAATGGGTTCGCCTGAGGATGAGGCTGAACGACTCGGTAATGAAACCCAGCACGCGGTAACTCTAACGCAAGGGTTTTGGTTAGGCGAAACTACCGTAACCCAGCAGTTATGGCAGGTCGTTATGGGTTATAACCCCTGTCAGTTTAAAGCGGATTATAACCAACTTTTACCCGTAGAAAGTGTCAGTTGGGATGACTGCCAAAAGTTTTGTGAGCGGTTCAATAATTTACTGTCGGGTTTTGAATTAATGTTACCAACCGAGGCGCAATGGGAATATGCCTGTCGTACAGGTACTCAAACCCCATTTTCGACCGGGCAGCAGTTAACCGCGACACAAGCCAATTATCATGGTCATTATCCCTATAATAATGGCGCAAAGGGAGAGTGGCGTGAAACAACTGTAACGGTGGATAAACTTCAGCTTAACAGTTGGGGGCTTATACAAATGCATGGAAATGTATGGGAGTGGTGTCATGATAGTATGCGAGATTACAACGAACAGGCTGAAGTTAACCCCGTTGGTGGTGCAGGGCAGCCCAAGCGTGTTGTGCGTGGCGGTAGTTGGATTAACTTCGCTCGCTACTGCCGCTCGGCTTTTCGCTACAACTACGCTCGTGACGATGCCATCGGCAATATTGGCTTGCGTGTTACCCAGATCGAGCCAGCAGGAGGGGGCGCGGTGGCCGCAGACCCGATCCGCAGCGGAGCAAAGACGGGCAAAGGTAAGGTGATCGGCGACAAAAACGAAAGCTGGTTGCAAATGCTGACCAAAAAGATAAAAGGCAAAAAATGACCACAGACCTAGCCGAAATAGACAACAAATGCCGCTGGAAACAACGCCCGCCAAGCAGTTTCCCTAGCCGCTGGGCCTGCGAGTGGGGTTTTGACGATTACGGACTGTGGCAAAGCTTTAAGGTGAAGGGCATTCTTTACAAGATGCGCTATATTTGCCCCGGCAGTTTTTTGATGGGGTCGCCTGACGATGAACCTGAACGAGATATTGATGAAACCCAACATCAAGTGACGTTAACACAAGGATACTGGTTAGGAGAAACCACTGTCAGTCAGGCTTTGTGCCAAGCTGTAATGGGTAATAATCCCAGCCGATCTCAGCAAGATGGCAATATCAATTTACCCGTTGAGTGCATTAGTTGGGATGATTGCCAGCAATTTTGTGCGCAGCTTAACAGCCTTATCCCCGGTCTTGCACTCACTCTGCCAACCGAGGCGCAATGGGAGTATGCCTGCCGGGCAGGTACCCAAACCCCATTTTCGACTGGGGCGCAATTAACCACAGAGCAAGCCAATTATCATGGTCATTACCCCTACAGTAATGGGGCGAAAGGTGAATACCGCAAGAAAACAGTTGCAGTTGATGCTTTTGAACCTAATGCTTGGGGATTGCTGCAAATGCACGGCAATGTATACGAATGGTGTAAGGACGGTATGCGGGATTACAGCCAGCAGGCAGCGACAGACCCAGTCGGTGATGTTGACCGGCCCGAGCGTGTTGTGCGCGGCGGTAGTTGGATTTACGGCGCTCGCCTCTGCCGCTCGGCTTATCGCAGCGACTACGGCAGTTCTAATTATAGGTTTAATATTGGCTTGCGTGTTACCCAGATCTAGGAGAGCGTTGCAAAAGTTACGTGCGGTGTTCAATTGTAGGCGGAGGATTCATCCCCGCATCTTTTTGGTCAGAATTACGACAAACCATTGCTAAAACGAACGAAAAGCGGGCATAAATGCTCCGCCTACAACAAATCCTTCATCGCCCGAATATGCTCAGGCCCCATCCTGCAACACCCGCCAATAATTATCGCACCCGCTTCAACCCATGTGGCTGAAGCACTGCCGCAGGCTTGCGGGGTTGAGGTGCCGCTCCAGGTTTTATCTTCAGCATGGTACTGCTCACCAGAATTGGGATAAACCACAACCGCCTTGTCTGGCACTGCTTTTTTAATGCGTTTTATCAGTTCATTCATATACTGGGGGCCGGTGCAATTAACGCCAATGGCGGCAACTTTGGGGTGATTGACGAATAATGACACACAGTCTTCAATGGGTGTGCCATCGTTGGCATGTTGACCATCTTTGCACGAAAAACACAGCCATGCTGGGGTGTTTACATCTAACAATAGGTCATGCAAAACTCGTGCTTCTTGACGGCTGGGAATGGTTTCGCAAGCCAGAATATCGGCGTTGGTGCTGTCGAGCAGTTTGAGTCTGTCTTGATGAAATTCTCGAAGCGTCTCATCACTGACATTATAGTTGCCGTGGTATTCAGAACCGTCTGCCTGACAGGCACCAAAAGGGCCGATACTGGCCGCTATCAAAGGGCGGGTACAATCAGCGGCTTTGTCTGCCAAATACTGTTCTACGGCAGTTTCGGCCAACTTAACCGATTGGCAAATAAGCGCATTGGCTTGCTCAGCGGTCAAACCTGTGCCCATAAAACCTTGTTCAGAAGCTTGATAACTGGCGGTGATAATGCAATCGGCACCGGCGTCCAAATAATAGCCGTGGGCGTCAATAATCGCATCTGGGTTATTTTTGAGTAGTGCAGCGCACCACAGAGCGTTGTTTAAATCTATTCCTTGGTCTTCAAGCTGGTTAGACAAACCGCCGTCGAGCAACAAAGGGGTTTTATCACGCAACCGATTGATAAATGCTGTTTTGTTTTGCATGGTTCACCTCTATATGTCATGTGCGTGATTAAAGCTCGCTGGTTATTCTGATCCACTGGGATTTTATGCGTTTTATGTCCTAAGCTCAATCAACAATAAAGCCGACAGAGTAAAAATGGTGCGTTCAGCGCCGAAAGGTGATTGAAAAATGTTCGTTGCCTTATAGGGGTATTACTAAAGGTAATGACTTGATGAATTTAAATCGGTTGAAAAGCTGCACCAATTAATCCATAGTCTTCGCACGGTTATTCAAATACAAAGCCTTGGTCCTCCAGAACACGCATTTAGCGACCAAGTGTTACATTTACTTTAATAGTGGTGTCAAAATGTCAACTAAAGAAAAGTTTCAACCTACGGCTAAAGCCCAAGCCTTCCTTGATGGGGTCGAAAACGGCAAGTATGATCGCCAAATCATTACCGGCCTTAAAAAGTTCCTCGATAAAAAAGTCCCAGAAGACATGCTTAACTTCTACTCACCAGAAGAATTGCAAGTATTGCAGAACTTAAAAGGCACCGACTTAGACGTTGAAGCCCGTATGCCGGTTAAAATTACCCGTCATTATTATGATTTGGCTAAAAACAGCAAACCGATTCAGGTATTGGTAAAAGCCAGCCCTAAAGAAACCTTTGACCTTGATGGTGCACAAGACCCAGGCAATCAAATGACCTACAGCCCGATTGAAGGTTTGATTCACAAATACGAACTAGGCCTCATTTATGTAGCCTCTACCTGTTCAGCTCACTGTCGTTTTTGCTACCGCGAAGAGCTTATCGCCAAAAAAGAAATCGAGCGCGAAGATGGCACCAAATCAGCGAAGGGTTTGGCACAAATTCCTGAGTTGGTTAACTATATTACCGAGCACAACAAAATTGTTGCCGACAATGGCGGCCGACATCCTGAAACCGGTCGTGAAAAACTGCGCGAAATTTTGATGTCGGGCGGCGACCCAATGGTTTTGGCCAACAAAAAACTGGCCCAATGGTGGTCTGCATTGGCAGATGTTGGTATCGAAAGCATTCGTGTCGGCACCAAAGAATTGGCTTTTTATCCTGACCGTTTTGACAGCACCTTTTTTGCCATGATGGACAACTTCCATGAAGCTTACCCTGGCGTTAGACTCCGTATGATGGTGCATTTTAATCACCCAGACGAATTCTTGGCAAAAGACGACAACGGCGACTACATCGAACTGCCTGAAGGCGGATTGAAATGGGTAGAAGCGACCAAACGTGCCGTAGCACAACTGGGCAGCCGTAACTGGGTCACCATCGAAAACCAAGCACCGTTCATCAAGGGCATCAACAACGACCCAGATGCCATTCGCATCATGCAGCGTGAACTCAAACGTAACCGTGTTGAAAACCACTATTTCTTCTGTGGTCGCGACATCGTTGGTCACAAGGCCTTTAACATTCCAATTGAAGATGCATGGAACCTGTTGAACGACTCGCAAAAAGGCTTGTCTGGCGTTGAAGCTCATGCCCGTTTGTCTATCACCCATTACTTGGGTAAAACAG
Organism: Algicola sp.; assembly: GCA_013216025.1. Lineage (GTDB taxonomy): Bacteria > Pseudomonadota > Gammaproteobacteria > Enterobacterales > Alteromonadaceae > JABSOG01. Next base: position 14,008 of record JABSOG010000122.1, read on the forward strand.
AAGTTGTTGCGGTGACCAACGAGCCTATGGCGGGTGTACCCGGCGGTGAAAATGGCGTGGTTATCTTCAAATTGTTGCGTGGCGCAGCCGGAGCCAGCAACAAAGGTCAAACGGCCATTGTGGGTCGTAACCCTGACGCGATTTGGTTCAGCGGCTACGAAGACCGTGTTATTTTTGATGAAGCCGGTTTGTTTGAGAATTCAATGCAATCAACCAGCAGCTTGAAAATAGTTAACGCGTAAGGCTAATTAAGGAGAGAGAACCATGGCTTTTATTGTCGGTGATAACTGTATTCGCTGCAAACACACAGATTGTGTAGAAGTTTGTCCGGTCGATTGTTTTTATGAAGGCCCAAACTTTTTGGTCATCAACCCAGACGAGTGTATTGACTGTGAAGATTGTGTCGCAGCGTGCCCGGTAGAGGCGATTTATTCAGAAGATGATGTGCCTGAAGAACAAGCGCAATTTATCGAATTGAATGCCGAACTGGCCGAAAAATGGGAAGACAATAACATTTCAGAGAAAAAAGACGCTATGGCTGATGCCGAAAAATGGAAGGATGTGAAAGGTAAAATTCAATACCTGGAGCATTAATTAGTCAGCTTCGCCACTTTATAAAAAACGAACACGCAATTGTGTTCGTTTTTTTCGTTTTACCCGTGAGAGCTTACGGGTTTAAACTGAACAACCAATGATTAGCCATTGCTCAATTTGGTTAATTGCTAAGGAGCTATGGTAGGAGTGAGCTCCAGCTCACGATTAATTGGCGCAGCCAATTTAAATTTGATTGGTCTACGACCAATATCG
>JABSOG010001229.1 GCA_013216025.1 Algicola sp.
CGATTACAAGGCTCACATTGGCACCGTCAAAACCCTGTTCTTTGGGGCGTGTGCGGTCAAGCGGCAGTCCATGTACTTGTGGCAAATCGGCTAACTGGGTGGCCCAGTAGTCTAATTGTTCTGCTAAAACCGGGCCTGCCAGCCAATTGCGTTGCCACTGACCATAATCCGCGTACTGTATCGGTAATGATTCAAACGGATTGGATTTGTCATTCTTAATAGCAGTATATTGACCAACAAACTCTTTAACCAACAGCCCAGCCGACCAACCATCAGACGCAATATGATGCATACTGGTTAACATCACGCCTTCATCGTCAGACAGTTTAATCACGCTTATGCGCAACATCAGATCCTGTTCAAGATCAAAAGCTTTATGAGCATCGGCATCAGCGGCCTGTTGTATCGCTTGTGCTTGTTGCTCTGCAGCCAGCCCAGTCAAATCAATAATTATGACCTTAAACTCGACCTCATCAACAATGATCTGCACTGCCCCGTTTTCGCTGTTGGCAAAAACCGTTCGCAATGGCTCGTGACGGGCCACAATGCGGCCAAATGCCTGTTCGACAATGGCAATATCTAGCGCACCTTTATAGCGCAACGCGCCGGGCATATTGTATTGCGGGCTGCCACCATCCATTTGGTCAATAAACCATAATCGTTGCTGGGCAAGCGACACAGGCAGTTGATTACTGGTGCGCTCTATGGCCACCGCTGGGACTCGCACGGTTTTCGTTGTGCTTTGCCCTATTAACTGCACTAACAATAGCGCCAAGTCAGCCAATACCGGCGTATCAAATACCGACCGTATCGCCAATTCAACATTTAACAGGTTTCGCACTGCACCCACCAGCCTAACAGCCAGCAATGAATGACCACCACACTGGAAAAAATGGCTGTTTATGCCAATACTGGCTTGGTCTGCTTTGAGCAGTTCGGCCCAAATTTGCACCAGTTTAACTTGGGTGTCGGTGGTTGGTGCCAAATATTCAGCGCTAGCATTGACACCATCGGGCGCAGGCAATGCCTTGGTATCGATTTTACCGTTGGCCGTCAGCGGCCACGCATCGATAAACACAAAGTGCGCTGGCACCATATGATCAGGTAATACAGCTTTTAAGCCTTGGCGTAATGGGGTTTCAATAGCATCACCGATTACATAAGCGACTAATTGTTCTGCCACCACGTTAACCACCGCCGATTTAACCGTTGGTAAAGCGGATAATTGTTGCTCAATCTCGGCCAGTTCAATACGATATCCCCGAATTTTGACTTGTCCATCAATACGGCCTAGGTATTGAATTTCACCGCCGGACTGCATTTTCGCCAAATCGCCGGTCCGATATATACGTTCCCCCACCACCTTATGTGGGTTTTTAATAAAGCGACTTGCTGTCAATTCATCTTGATTTAAATAACCCCGCGCTACCCCTTCGCCACCGACAAAAATTTCACCGCATACGCCCAGCGCCACCGGATTAAGTTGGTGATCAAGAATATACAAAGATAAATCGCCAATAGGCCGACCAATCAGGCTGCCCTTGTTTTGGGTGATGTTTTGGGTGATGTTTTGACTGATATCTTCACGCAAAATACGGCGATAGGTCACATGCACGGTAGTTTCGGTAATACCATACATGTTCACCAGTGTTGGAGAATCATCACCATGACGGTCAACCCAATCACCCAGCGACGACAAATTCAGTGGTTCCCCGCCAAATAGGACTGTGCGCAGTGACAACGCGCCGTTTTGCTGGGCATCAATGGTGCTTACTTGGCCAAATGCGCTGGGGGTTTGGTTCAGTACGGTGACTTTCTCGTCGACCAACAACTGGTAGAAATCGTCATAGGCTTGCGGCATCCCTGGTGGGATGACCACCAAACGCCCGCCGTAAGCCAGCGCGCCCCAAATTTCCCACACCGAAAAATCAAAGGCGTAAGAGTGAAATAATGTCCAAACATCAAAGTGGTCAAAGTTGAAATTGTCTTGAGTGGCTTGTAACAATCGCACCACGTTATGATGTTCGACCATCACGCCTTTGGGCTGTCCGGTAGAACCCGAGGTGTAAATGACGTAGGCCAAATTGTCAGGCGTTTGACCCTCAATAATCGGTAGGTTAGCCGTAGAATAAGTCGATAACA
>JABSOG010001230.1 GCA_013216025.1 Algicola sp.
ATTTGTCAGTACCGCCGCAACTGAGTCATTGGCACAGCTTTTACAGCATGGACAAGGCAATGAACAGGCGCAAAGTTTTAATCAAAACCGGCAAAAGGCATTGTCGAAGCTGACTCGCTTGGTGGCCACTCATGACAAGCTGTTTTCGCAAACCCCTCTGAATTTTGGTAAAGAGGTATACAGCGATCTCTCAGTGCTTGCAGGTAAAGCTGTTGAAGCAGGTGAGGGCGGTGATATTAAAGCGCAGGCGGTGAATATCAGCTTGCAGTTGCCGTGGTCGTTGGGTTACAGCTGGATAGGCGGCGGTTCACACGGTTATGACGGTTCTTCATGGCCGCATTCGTCGATTGACTTTGCTTACGACTGGCCAAGCTGGGGCGCACAAACTTGGAGTGTTCGTTCGGCTCATGGCGGCACTGTGAGTGTATTGTCGAGTTGTCAGGTGCGGATAACAAATTCGTCTGGCTGGGCAACAACTTACTACCATTTGTCAGGCGTTAATGTGTACAACGGCCAACAGGTCGGCGCTAACACCTATTTGGGTAATTACGCCAACAATAAATCTCAAGCCCTGTGCGAAGGCGGTTCATCAACCGGACCTCATTTACACTTTTCTTTGCTCAAAAATGGCTATTACTATTCATTGGATAATGTATCGTTGAGTAATTATGTGGTTAATACAGGACGTTATAGCTACGACAGTAATTGTTCGTACTTCAACTTTACTAACAATAATAATAGTGGACGCCGCTTGTGTGGTTGGAACTCAATGTACAACTATAACCCTTACTAAATGATGCAGTTGGCGGGACAACCCGCCAACTATCTATTGCAGTTTACTAAGCTTTCTTCCAGCTTTTCATTTTATGTCCTTTAACGGCATAAAACAGAATGAACAAATAACAAGGCAACATTACGATATAACCCATTTGCATACCTGTTTCTGCGCCGCTACTGGCCATACCCCAAAACAATGGGCCGAATGCGCCGCCTGAGATACCCATGACCAACAAGGCTGAGCCGGTGCTGGTCAATTTGCCCAAACCAGACAATGCCAGTGGGAAGATTGCAGGCCATACAATGGCGTTAGCCAGACCTAAAAAGGCAATCAACATCAGCGTATCAGGTAAACGTGCACCACCAAAAGGTACCATTATCGCATCGGCGATGGCAAACGAGCTGTTATCACCCATGACAATCGCTACGGTTAATAACAACCCCAATACTGCTGACACCATTAACGCGTTTTGCTGTGAGATGAATTTGGGGATTAAAAAGATACCCAGTATATAACCGATAACCATGCAAACCATGGTGTAAGCGGTCATTACTGTATAATTTGCTACGCCCAATGACTGGGCAAATGCGCCGATGGTGTCACCAGCAATCACTTCGACTGCCACGTAAAAGAACAGGGCAACCACGCCAAGTACCAAGCTAGGATGTGACATGGCTTCTTTTAAAGGTTTTTCATCGCTGCTTTGGCTGCTGGTTTCGTCGTTTTCAAGCTCTGGTAAAGGGGCGAACTTTACGCAAAGTGCTAATACACCAATGAACAATGCCATGCCCATGTACGGAAGGATGAGGCCGTTGGCCATTTCGTCGACTTGAGCGGCGCTCAATTCGCCGGAGGTTTGGGTGAAGCTACTGGCAATCAATGCGGTGAAAACTAATGGTGCAACAACACCAGCGCCTTTGTTCAATATACCCATAATACTAATGCGGGCAGCGGCATCCTCTTCCGGACCCATGCCAACATCATTTGGGTTAACCTCATTTTTTAGCAGCGTGTTTCCTGTTCCCATCACCAGTTGAGCGAATAAAAACAAGCCAAACATTTGGGTTTTGGCCGCAGGTATAAACAGTAAACCCGCCACCATCATGGTCGCCATGCCCAGTGCCATGCCGTTTTTGTAACCGACCTTTCGAATTAACCAACTAGAGGGCAGGGCGGTGAAGGTGACCGCAATATAAAACGAAAATAAAATCAGTGACGCCTGAAAGGGTGTTAATTTTAGAATTTGTTGCAAATACGGCATCAATGAGCCGTTGAGCCAAGTGGCAAAGCCCAAAATAAAAAACAAACCAGCAACAATTACCATGGGGATGGCATTGCTTTTGGCTTGCACTGGCAAGGTG
>JABSOG010001231.1 GCA_013216025.1 Algicola sp.
CACCAGCGTATCTGGTTTAATATCATGATGCTCATTGAGGTAGTGCGCCAGCTGGTTGGCTTTCTCGTTCAGCTGTTTGTAAGTTAGGTGATCGCCCTTGAACAACACGGCTGTATTGTCAGGGTTTTGAGCCGCCTGTTGTTCAAACAAGGTATGAATACACTGGTCTTTAGGGTAATCCGCCTTGATGTCATTGAGATCATGGCGTAAGTGCTCAACTTCAACTTGAGACAACATCGGTAAAACAGACGGCGCCTGAGTTGATTGGCTATTGCTTAACCCTTCGAGTAAACGACACATGTGGTCATTTAACTGCTCAATGTGTTGCTCGGTAAAGAGGCTCACATCATAACCCCAGTTTAAGCCCACGCCTTGATTTGAAATACTCAGTGAAATGGTCAAATCAAACTTTTCCTGAACAAGGTCTGATTGATACGGCTGAAGCTCAACCCCCGGTAAGGTGAACGAAGAATCTGATCCAGTACCATCACCCAGACCATAATCATTATCCGTCATTAGCATGATTTGAAATAACGGACTGTGCGCTGTACTTCTGGGCGCTTTTAAGCGATCGACCAACTGTTCAAACGGTACGTCTTGATTCGACTGGGCACCCAGGTGCACCTGTCTGATATGGGCAAAGTAGTCCGCTATTGTGTCATGACTGGTATCTGCCCTGAGCACCAGCGTATTGACAAAGAACCCTATCAAAGGCTCAAGCTCGGCCTGCAATCGGTTAGCCACCGGCGTACCAACGACAATGTCATTGGAGTTACTGTGACGAGACAACAACAGTGACAACGCACCATGGAGCAACATAAACGGCGTTAATTTGTGTTGTGTGGCTACTAATAACAACTGCTTGGCGACACTGGCTGGTAATTCACTGGTAACGGTTTTCCCTGCATAGCGTTTTATGCCAGGACGGGTAAAATCTAGCGGTAATGAATGTACCGCAGGTATTTCATCAAGCTGTTGCTCCCAGTAGGCTAACTGAGACTCCAATACATCACCTTCAAGGCCATCTCCTTCAAGGTAAGCACGTTGCCAATGGGAATAGTCTGCATATTGAATGGCCAGTGCTGGCAGTGGATTGGCCTTGCCCAGACTGTAGGCCTCTAACAACGCCACAAATTCTCTGGTCAGCACTTCCATTGACCAGCCATCTGAGGCGATATGGTGCATGTTGAAAATCAGCACCCCGGTGTCATCCGTCTTTTTCACATAACTGACGCGCAGCATCAAATCGATAGCCAGATTAAAGGCCTTGGTGATATCCGTTTCAACCCGTGTTTTGACCTGTGCCGCTAACGCTTCACCGGACAGATGACTCAAGTCATCTACCTTAATATCAAAGGCAGCTTCTGACAGAGTGCGGATATGTTGCAGGGTCTGACCACCATCATCTATGTACACGGTTCTGAGCACTTCATGGCGCTCAAAGATGGTATTAAACACGCTAACCAGCAACGTCATGTCTAGCTGACCGGTTACCTCAAATACCATCGGCATATTATATTCGGCTGAACCGCCTTGCAGGCTGTCGATAAACGCTAAACGCTGCTGGGCAAAAGAGACCGGCAACTTATTGCTGTGCCGTTCAAGCGCCACTATTGGCGGACGAACAAACCCTTGCGTGCCTTGTTCAATCACTAACGCCATGGCTTGCAGGGTTGGATTGTTAAAAATGTTCTGGATGGAAATTTCAACTTCGCAGCGGCTGCGAATGTCTGAAACCAATCGTATCGATAACAACGAGTGACCACCCAATTCAAAGAAGTTCGCCGTGGTACTGACGGCCTCGACTTCGATGTCTAACAGTTTTGCCCAGATTTCAACGAGGACTTTTTCTGACTCAGTCTCAGGCGCCACATACTCACCTTGTAGTGCACTGCCATGGGGCGTCGGCAAGGCTTTTCGGTCTATTTTACCGGTTGGAGTAGACGGCCATTCATCAATCACCATAATGATGCTCGGCACCATGTACTCAGGCAGTTTGGCTTTAAGCGTATCAATCACCGAAGTGGTTATTTCGCCGTGTGTCTGTTCATTGCCATCTACCACTTTGATATAGGCAACCATTTGCTGGCTGCCAGCCAATTCCTTGGCCATCACCAAGGCGGAATCAACCAAATCAA
>JABSOG010001232.1 GCA_013216025.1 Algicola sp.
TGTCTCCTGAGGTTTGGCAATACCTCAAAGACAACCAATTCTTTGCGATGATCATCAAAAAAGAATACGGCGGTTTGGATTTTTCGGCTTATGCGCAAAGTTGTGTTTTGCAAAAGCTGTCGAGCAAAAGCACTGTGCTGGCCAGTACCGTTGGCGTGCCAAACTCTTTGGGCCCGGGCGAGTTGCTGCAACATTACGGCACGCAAGCGCAAAAAGATCATTACCTGCCTCGATTGGCCCGTGGTGAAGAAATTCCTTGTTTTGCCCTAACCAGCCCAGAAGCGGGTTCTGATGCGGGTTCTATTCCTGATTTTGGCATCGTATGTAAGGGTCAATGGGAAGGTGAAGAAATTGTTGGCATGAGGCTGACTTGGGACAAGCGTTACATCACTTTGGCCCCGGTTGCTACCGTGCTGGGTTTAGCGATTAAGCTGTATGATCCCGACAAGTTGATTGGCGAAGAAGAAGATTTGGGTTTTACTTGTGCGTTGATCCCCACTGACACCGCTGGTGTTAAAATTGGTCGTCGTCACTTTCCGCTGAATGTGCCCTTTCAAAATGGCCCAACGCAAGGCAACGAAATTTTTGTGCCGCTCAGTTATATTATTGGAGGCCAAAACATGGCAGGCCAAGGCTGGCGTATGCTGGTTGAATGTTTATCTGTGGGTCGTGCCATCACATTGCCATCAAACTCTACCGGTGGCATAAAAGCTTTGGCTTTGGCAACCGGTGCTTATGCCCGTATTCGCCGCCAATTCAAATTGCCGATTGGCAAAATGGAAGGTATTGAGGAAGTATTGGCTCGCATCGGCGGTTATGCCTATTTGAGTGATGCCGCAACGACCTTGTCGACCGGCGCGATTGATTTGGGTGAAAAACCATCGGTTGTTTCAGCCATTGTTAAATATCACCTGACCGAACGCTTGCGCGAAGCCACCAACGATTCGATGGACATTCATGGCGGCAAAGGCATCTGCATGGGCCCTAATAATTATTTGGCTAGAGGTTTTCAAGGTGCGCCCATTGCTATCACGGTTGAAGGCGCGAATATCTTGACCCGTAACATGATTATTTACGGTCAGGGTGCCATCCGCTGTCATCCTTTTGTACTGACTGAAATGCGTGCAGCCAAAGAGCAAGACGAGTCAGTTGCGTTGAAGCAATTTGACGAAGCTTTGTTTGGCCACATCGGCTTTACCATCAGCAACGCGATGCGCACCTTGTTGATGTCGCTGACCAATGCCCATTTTGCCAAATCGCCGTTTGGCGACCAAACCAAGCGTTATTACCAGCAAATGACCCGGTTTAGCTCTGCACTGGCGTTTATGTCGGATGTTGCAATGGCGTCTTTGGGCGGCAGCCTCAAACGAAAAGAACGTATTTCGGCCCGCTTGGGTGACATTTTGAGTATGCTTTATCTGACTTCTGCCACCCTCAAGCGGTTTAATGACGAAGGCAGACAAAAAGAGTCAGTGCCTTTGATGCAATGGGCTGCTGAAGATTGTTTGTACAAGGCTCAGGTTGCGCTTAAAGAATTACTCGACAACTTCCCCTACCCTATCATTGGCAAAGCAGTAAAATTGATGGTTTTCCCTTGGGGTTCGACCCTCAAAAAACCGTCTGACAAGCTTGATCACAAAGTCGCCCGCTTTTTACAGGCCCCAAGTGCTGCGCGCTCTGAGTTGGGTAAAGGTGTGTACTTGGCCCGCGAAGAGCACAACCCAATGGGTTTGCAAGAGCAAACGTTGAATGACATCATTGCTGCCGAACCAGTTTATGACAAAGTTTGTAAAGCCTGTAGCGAACGCCTGCCGTTTTTCCGTCTCAATGAGGTTGCTGATCGCGGCTTGGCGATTAAGGCCATTACTGAGGCTGAAGCCGATTTATTGCGCCGCGCAGAGGTTGGTCGTCTTAAGGCAATTAATGTTGATGACTTTGATCCGCAGGAATTGACGGCCAATCACAGGAAGGCAAAGGTGGTTGAAGTGGTAAAGGAGCAAGGTAACGAGGCGGCGTGATGTGTCTGGTATACGCCGCGTAGCGGCGGCTACCAAAGGGGGGTGCGAGCACGAGCCCACGGGTCTAACCCTCAAAGCCCGTGACTCGGGGAGCAGACCCGGCATCAACCCATCCATG
>JABSOG010001233.1 GCA_013216025.1 Algicola sp.
GGATACTGAGCCGCCAGACGATATAAATAACGGTTGACCAAAGCGGTGTTGGGCACAAAACCTGGGTTGGTGACTTTAACATCGAGGGCGCGTTTCAAAATAAGCCGGTATTCGGTGTTAAGTTGGGTGATCTGGCGCGGGTCGTGGGTCTTTGAGTTGGCCCCCGGCGCATGTTCTATGGTCCGCCAGTGAATACGCTTATTAACCTCAAGTGCCAGCAGTCGTTCATGCAACACAAAACAAAACGGACAACTGATGTCGGCATACACTGTAATGGGATGTTGGTTGGTTAACGGCATTGTTGGCAAATGGTTTCCAAATTTTCTTTTATTATAACCAGAAGCTACTGAGTTGACAGGGAAATCTAACTAAACGGGGGCAACTAATTTGTACAAATAAGTAATTGAATGATAACAAGTCACTGGGGGACGAAATAATACGCCTTTTGTCCATTTGACCGTGGCAGCAAAGGCAAGATCTGTGTAAGCTTAACCCTATGGATCCCCTCTGCTTTAGAACATGACTAGTCTGTTATTGCTTTAACAAGAAACTTGGTTTAAAAGGACATAAAATGCGGTTGCTCGTTACATCTTTGCTTATTCTTTTTTGTTTGTCGGTATCAGCCGCGCAGCCGGCACTTCGGTTTGATCACCTGAGTATTAAAAATGGCCTGTCACAAAACAGTATCATCAGTATTGTTCAAGACCCCCAAGGCTTTTTATGGTTTGCCACTCACGACGGTCTCAACCGTTATGATGGTTATCAATTCAAGGTCTTTCGCCACGATGATGATGACCCCACCTCGCTTTCTGACAGTATTACCCGAACGCTTTATCTAGATAATTCAGGTACCTTATGGGTCGGCACCGATGGTGGCGGACTCAACCGCTACAATCCCCAAACCCAGAGTTTCACCCATTTCAAACATGACGCCAGCAACCCCAACAGCTTAAGCCATAACCGAGTGATGGCCATCCATGACACCGGTGATGGTATTTTGTGGATTGGTACCTACGGCGGTGGTTTAAACCGCTTCGATCGCAAAACTCAAACGTTCAGCCATTTTCGTCACAACCCTAAAATAGAACACAGCCTCAGCAGTGATCGCATCAATGCCCTGCACAGCGACAAAAAAGGCAGGTTATGGATTGGTACCAACGCCGGACTGAATCAATACGTCAGCCGCACCAATCAGTTCAAAACTATCAAAAATCCCACTGACAGCACTTTTGAGCTCGACCAATACAGTATCCAGTCATTGTATGTCGATGAACATAACAACATTTGGATTGGCACCGATAACGGTTTGATCATTTACAATATCCACAGCGGATACTTTGGACCCTTGATTGTTCAGTCAAGCACCGCCAACTTGTTGAACACTTCTAAATTGTTAAACAGTCATAGTATTCGCTCTATCTTTGCCGACTCTCGCGGTGATATCTGGATCGGCACCGACGAAGGCGGTGTAAACAAATTCACCTGGGCCGACAATAGACTCGTTCACTTTAAACATGATTTGGGCGATCCCTTCAGTTTGTCCAGTGGCCGGATAAATGCGATTTATGAAGACAATAAGGGCACGATATGGTTTGGTACCTACGGCGGCGGATTGAGCAATTATGACAGACAAAAATCTCGTTTTGGCCATTTCAAACATCAACCAAATGACCCCGACAGTTTAAGCCACAACAGTGTCTGGTCGATTTATGGCGATCGAAGCGGCGATCTGTGGTTTGGTACCGACAACGGCCTGAATCATTTTGACCACACCAGCAAACGATTCACTCATTTCAAACACCAACCAGGCGATCCGAACAGTCTCAGTGAAATTCAGGTCATGGCCATGGCAAACGATGCCAACGGGCAATTATGGGCGGGCACCAACGGTGACGGTCTCAACCTGCTTAACCGCCAAACCGGACAATTTGAACACCTGCGCCACAACCCAAACGATCCCCACAGCCTCAGTAGCAATACTGGCAGGGCCCTGCTCCGGGACCAGCAAGGCACGATGTGGATTGGCACCTACGGCGGCGGCATCAATCGTTATGATGCCAAAACCGGCCGTTTCAGCCATTTTCGTCACAACAAAAACAACCCCGCCAGTTTGAGCAGCGACGTGGTTTTATCGA
>JABSOG010001234.1 GCA_013216025.1 Algicola sp.
CGAGCACTGACGATTGAGTAGGACCCGCTGGTGGCACATAACCCTGACCACATTCACGACCATTCACCACAGGCCGCAGCTGTGCCCAGTCGGTCATCAAGTCAGAATAATCGAGTTCGCGCTTGCGACGACCAACGTAGTTATTGGCAATGTCTTGCGTTTGCGGTTCTACCTGCCAGTTTTTACGCTGAAAATTAAGGTAGGGATATTTGGCGTCTTCGCTGCTGACCACGTCTGGTTTGTTCGATGCCCAGTAAAAACACTGACAATCTCTAAAATCATAAGTCCATGGCGTACACAAGGTGCGAGTCAATTCGCCGGGTTGGTAAACGTCTGGGTCGAGCACCCCTTGCTCGTTAAGATACTGGGCGCGATTGCCAACGAAAATGGCATATTTAAACTCACCGTCTTTGTTACGATGGATAATGTTGGTGCCATCATCAAAGTGCTTTTGGATTTGGCTGTCGATTTTTTCCCAACGAGGCGCATCTTCTTTAGGCACACCTTTGGCGATCACAATGGCCAATTTGCCCGGATACAAAGCGTTGATTTTGCGCCAGCAATACAAGCCGCCCAACGTATAAGTGTTATTGAACTTGGTGACCGGCGGATTGGCCGAGCTTTGTGTGGATTCGATACGACCTTTAAACGCCCATAAATAAAGGCCTTCTTCAATGTCTTTTTTGGTCAGTCCGGCTTCTTTGTAGACTTGCGCCAGTTTTTTGGGGGTCATCGACACCAATTGAGCGCCATCGTCGCCGTACACCTCAAAATACAGGCCAGGCATAAAGTATTTTTGAATGTTTTTGGCATCCATTTCGAGCCCCGGAAAACAGTTATCAACGCCGTCTTCGGTGCGACTGACCACCGGATTACCGGGCACTACATAGGCGGCCCGGGCGGTGAGGTTGCGGGGGAAAATTTTGATTTGTTGTTGGTGTTCAACGGTTGTTTCAGTATTTTCGTCTTGTTCACTCATAGGAATTGTTCCATTTTGGCGTTAACGTCTTGGGGCCCAGTGTTTGAGGTTTGGGCGGCGTTAAAAAATTGTTGTGGTGTGACAAAATAATCTGGGTGGCTGGTCGACAGTTCGCTATAAGCGCCAAGACAGAATTCAAGCCAGCTGCGTATATAATCACAACCCGGACGGCCCCGTTTTTCGACTTCGTGATGACAACCGCCGCCGCACAAATAGCGGGCCCAGCAGTTTTTACACGGGGTTTGTTTGTCGACAAAACTGTTGTTGAGGTGCTGCTGACGGCGTTCATTGTTAAAGCCGTTTTGCAAATCACCCATGTGCCATTGCTCCAGGTCAATTAGCCGGTGGCAGGCATAAAAATCACCCTTGGCGCTGACACTTAAATAACCGGCACCAGCACCACAAGGGTAGGGCCGATGGCTGCCACGATGCAGTTCGTTCAATGCGGTTTCGAAGTTGCTAAAAGCAAAGCGTTTGCCCAGTTTGAGCTGGCCCAGCGCATAAGCACCACATTCACGCATTTGCAGAGCAAACCGGGTAAAGTCATCTGCCTGAAATTCAAAATCAGGGTCTGGAGAGACCAGCACCGGCGCAAAACCAACATCATCAAAACCCATTGCCACCACATGCTGCAACAGTGGCAATAATCGCGGGGTTTGAGGCGTGACCGTGATGCGCCCCGATAAATGTCCCGGCGGATGTTGGAGTAACCACTTAATGCCGCGAAGCAAAGCGTCATAACTGCTGCCGCCTTTGGCATTGGGCCTGAGTTTATCATTCACTTCTTTTGGTCCATCTAGAGATACCGTGACTTGAAAGCCATATTTGGCAAAAAATCGGGCATCGCTTTGACTCAATAAAGTGGCATTGGTGGTGATAGAAAACTTCGCTCGTGCACCGTGCTGGTCTGCCTGCTCACTGGTATATTCAGTAACCTGACGAATAAGCTTGCGATTGAGCATAGGTTCGCCGCCCATAAAGCCAACAATCACATCCTCCCCTGCCGGGCACTGTTCAATCAATCTATCGACCGCAGCAAAAGCCACATCTTGCGGCATTAACTGGGCATCAGCGCCAAACTTGCCTTCGTCGGCGTAGCAATAACGACAACCAAGGTTGCAGTGCTGGGCAACGTTCAAAGAAATTGCCCTGACC
>JABSOG010001235.1 GCA_013216025.1 Algicola sp.
CGATGGTATCAAACAGCGCTTCGCGGCCATGGCTTTCAAGCATCCCGGTCAGCTGTTCAATGACTTGCCATTTTTCAACCGCGATAGCCACTGCGCTCAACAGCAACTCATTAATGCTGGTGTTGTAGCTAGTATGACAGTCGCGCAGCAACAACGCCGTTTGCTGTTCGCTTAGCACTAATTGCTGAGTCTCGGTATATTTTTGCAAGTCGGCGCTATCTGGTGCAAAGTCGATTTTTAACGCGCCAGCCTGTTCACTTGGTTGCCAGAAATTGGCTTCACTGTCGTCATAATCGTTCAGCGCCTGCGCCCATTGTTGATAAGGCGAAGTTTTGGCGGCCAGTGTTACCGGCAGCTTTTGTTTGATTTGAGCATAAGCTGACTCGATATCTTCCAGCAAAATACGCCACGACATGCCATCGCCCACGAGGTGATGGACAATCAGTGTTAGGTGGTTTGTTGAGTCTGTTGTTAATACGGCGCGGATTAAAGGTTTTCCAAACAATTCAAAAGAGGCTTGCGGCTGATCTACCTCAATACAACACTGAGCTACATCTTCGCGGCTGAACTGTTGATATTCAGCGGTCCATTGGCCTTCATTATCGACTTTAAAACCCAGTCTCATCGCGTCATGACGGTCCATAAGGGCCACCAATATATCGGTCAACATGGTCGTATTCAGGTCGCTCGGCACACTCAACAGTATCGATTGATTAAAGTGGTGCAAGTCTGGCTGTTGTTTGGTTACAAACGCTTGCTGAACCGGCAACAAAGGTGACTGTCCAGTCGATGCATGTTGAGGCGCAGACACCGGCACTTGTGCACTGTCTTCGAGGTTTTCGGTGAGTGCTTCGATGGTTTGCCATTTCAGCAGGTCTTTGGTGGTAATGGTTATGCCCTGCTGGTTGGCGCGAGCGACCGCCTGAATTGACAATATAGAGTCGCCACCCAGCGCAAAGAAACTGTCGGTAATACCAACCCGGTCGACCATCAGCAATTGTTGCCATTGGTCAGCCAGTTGGGTCTGAATATCGTTTTGCGGGGCCACATATTGCTGACCGGTCAATTGACGAAAATCCGCCGCAGGTAATAGTTTGGTGTCGATTTTACCGTTGAGGGTCAACGGAAAAGCGTCCATGACCATCACAGCCGCAGGGACCATGTATTCAGGCAAGTGTTGTTTGGCGACGTCGAGCAAGATGGTGCCAAGGGTTTCGTTGCTATTTGCAACCACATAAGCCATCAAACGTTTAACGCTGCTGTGGGGGTCAAGGATCACCAAAGCCGATTTAACCGCCTCGTGGTTTTGCAGCACCTGTTCAATCTCGCCCAGCTCAACCCTAAAACCGTTGAGTTGAATTTGGTTGTCGATACGCCCCAAAAATTGCAGCTTACCGTTTTGCAGCATTCGAACCCTATCGCCAGTGCGATACAAGCGCTGGGTTGCCACTTTGCCCAATGCATATTCACCAAAACTGGCCTCGGTCAGGGGTGCATTGTGCAAATAACCCCGGGCCAAACCTATGCCGCCAATCACCAACTCACCAGCAGCGCCAATGGGCATCAACAGGTTGTGCGCTTCACTGGCCACATACAAACTGAAATTGGCCAGTGGTTTACCAATGGTGATGGTTTTGTCGGTTTCAATGCGGTCGACAGAAGCACAAACCGTGCTTTCAGACGGGCCATAACCATTAAACATTGGCACCTTTTGCGCCCAGCGCCATGCCAATGCGGTTTCGCAGGCTTCACCGGCGACAATCAGCGCCTTTAAAGCATAATCGCGTTCAATATCCAAATGGGCCAACAGTGCCGGTGGCAAGGTGGCGTGGGTGATTTGGTTATCACCCAAAAAATCGGCCAATAACGTCGCCGAGGTACGGGTTTGTTCATCGCAGATATACAGGCTACTGCCCGCCAGCAACGCCATTAACCACTCCCAGGTGGCGGCGTCAAAACTGATTGAAGCAAATTGCACCACTTTGCTCGATGGCTCAACGGCAAAAATATCAGCCTGATTGAAATACAGGTTTAACGCACCCCGATGCTCCAGCGCAACGCCTTTGGGTTTGCCCGTAGAACCAGAGGTGTAAATAACATAGGCCAGCTGCTGGGCGCTGATTGGTGGCAAAGG
>JABSOG010001236.1 GCA_013216025.1 Algicola sp.
GTGGTTGGTGCAACATAACACCCTGTCGATAAATCATTGGCCTGTTGCAACAGCCCAAGGTTGTCAATTTTGCCGCTGGCGTTTAGCGGGAAGCTATCGATGGCGACAATGTGTGCAGGCACCATGTAATCTGGTAGGCTTTGTTGCAGCTCAGTTCGAATTAATGCCATGTCAACGGTCTGGTTTGAAGTTACAACAAAAGCCACCAATTGTTGCTCAGTGGCCACCACCACAGCTGAATTAATATCAGCCAATTGGGTCAGCTGAGCTTCGATTTCGCCCAACTCAATTCTGAATCCGCGCAAGCTGATTTGATTGTCGCTACGCCCCAAAGGTTTGACTTGATCTTTGCAGGTATAAATCGCCAAATCGCCGGTACGATAAAAACCCGCGCCAAACCGGCTTTTATTCAAATCATCATCGTTGAGATATCCCAAAGCAATATGATGGCTTTCGACGCAAATCTCTCCGACCTCACCCATGCCGCAATCGCCACCTGCGGGGTTTATCAAGCGTAATCGAGTGTCAATTGACTGCGTTGCAATCGGCACTACTGTAGGTAGATTATCCATGTCGCCCAGCTCAAAATACGTCAACGCCCGCTGGGTTTCGGTTGCGCCATAACAATTGACAATACGCGTTTGTGGGTTGCAGTCGCGCAATAGTTCGGCGGTGTCTCGACGTAATTTTTCGCCGGTAATAAAGGCCACGCGTAAATCGTCAAAGCGGGTGTTGGATTCGACGCACAACACTTGGGTCATCGCTGGGGTTAAATGGGCGACAGTGATCCGCTGCTGCGCCATCCACGCACTTAATGCCAAATCGGCGTAAGCGGTTTCGTCTGGGATCACCAAGATGGCCCCAAGACATAAAGCACCAAAAATATCGCGCTGCAATGGGTCGTGGGTTAAACCCGACAACAAACTGAATCGGTCATTTGCATCCACAGACATCTGCTGAGGCAACCATTGCAAATAACCACTCAATCCCTGATGCTTGCCTATAACAGCCTTAGGTACACCGGTTGAACCTGAGGTAAAGGTGATACACGCCGCTTGGTTCGGCTTTATGTTTGCCACCACAACATCACTACACGCCAGTGTCATCGCCACTTCTAAACAAGTCGCTATGGTCGATAAATCTTCTAACAATTCGGTTGAACAAGCCGATTGGCGAGTCAACAATATCGCCGCAGGATTGACGATATTCAGTTGTTGTTTAACCCGCAATTGCGGTTGGTCGGGGGTGACAATACAATACACTGCGCCAATCTGTAAGGTCGCCATAATGGCCACCACCACTGACGTCTGCCGGGTTGCGACAATTGCCACCACATCGCCCTCACCAACACCCGCCTCTGTTAATTGGGCCGAAGTTGCATCGCACAATTCTAATAAATCCAGATATGTCCATTGTTGGGTCGGTTCTTCGACCGCGATGGCATCGGGTGATTGCTGCGCTTGCTGCCTGAACAGCTCGACGACTGATCCCGGCCAGTAGGCAGGCAAATCGCTCGCGTGATCAATACGCTGTGCACCCACGTTTAAGCTGTATTGGCCACAGGGTTGATGAATGTCTTCAGCCACTTGGGTCAACAAACTAACATATTGTGCAAGCAGTCCATCGATTGCTTGACCTGTGAACTTACCACTGTGGTAACTGCAACTGATGGCCACACCCTCGGCGGCGTCTTGTACATAAAAGGTCAAATCGAATTTGCTGTTGGTCTGCGCCGTTTGGGCACCGCTTATCGTGACGTTTGGTGCGGCATCTTTAGGTTTAGCCTCTTGATTCTCGTCGGGCAGGCTGAGCATGTTAAACAGCACCTGAAACAGCGGCGTGCTGTCGGTGCTACGCGTGGTCGCCACCGATTCGAGTTCTAAAATACGTTCTAACGGAATGTCTTGATTCGACAGCACGCCAGCGATGTTGTCGATTTGCTCGCCCAGATACTCACTATAAGGTTGTTGTAAATCTAGTTGGTGCCTGACTGGTAAGTTGTTTAAGAACATCCCTAACATGTCTTGAGTACCATAAATATGACGGCCAGTAACCGGCAAACCGATGGTCAAATCATGCTGACCCGAAAGCCTTGCAAGCAACAAAGCAAAAGCACTATGCAACACGTTAAAC
>JABSOG010001237.1 GCA_013216025.1 Algicola sp.
CCTGACCGGGCTCACTTTGGCAGCTGATGCTGCCTGCCAGTTTGTGCACTACCAGATTATAGACAATGTGCATACCCAGCCCTGTACTGCCCCGGCCTCTGGCGGTGGTGTAAAAAGGTTCGTACATTTTATCTATTTGCCGAGGCGTCATGCCGCCACCATCATCCCGATAAACAAAAATCAACCGACCTTGCTCCAGCGTAGCACTGAGCGTGATCTGACCTGAATCTTTGATCAAAAAACCGTGACTCAGCGAATTTTCAACCAGCACAGATATCAACTGCCACCATGCGCCCGCCCAAGTTTTCACCATCCAGTCACCGCCAGACAGCAACTTTATCTCAACCTGTTTATCCTTAATGCCCGGCACTATACTGCTAAGAATGTCAGCGAGATAATCATGAAAGACCACCTCAGTCAGGCGATCTTCTGTTTGCTCAACAGCGACCTTTTTGAAGCTCTGAATCAGCTCTGCTGCCCGGTGCAGATTGCTTTCGACCAGCGCCTGACTTTCCCCCGTGGCTTCGATGTAATCATTCAGTGATCGACGGGTCATGGTTCCCTCGTTCTTATCCTGCTCTAGGGTTTTCAATTTTTCGATTTGCAGACTCACCATAGTGATGCACGACCCCAATGGCGTATTGACTTCGTGGGCGACACCAGCCACCAAGTTGCCCAATGCCGCCATTTTTTCGGCTTCAACTAATTGCTGCTGAGCAGCTTTGAGTTGGTCTATCGTATCTTGCAGCGCCTGAGTTCGAGTTGCTACTTGCTGCTCCAAGGTCTCATTGAGTTCTCGTAACGCTTCTCTAGCCATGCGGTAGTTATGAATGTCCTGAAGGGTGCCGCTGACTCGTATAATTTGGCCCTGTTCATCAACATCAGTGATTTTTCCACGGTCAAGCACCCAGCGCCATTCACCGGTTTTATCCCGCAAACGATAGCTCGCTTCAAAATGGCTTTCATCCCCCCTGATGTGTGCCCCCACAGCTGACAGAAAACCGTGTTTGTCATCTTGGTGTATGTTCCGGGCCAAATCATCCTCAGCACCGGGCAGCGGTTCCAGCTCGGCAAAACTGAAATGACTGAGGATATTTCTACGCTGTATTATGCCGTGTTTCTTATCCCAGTCCCACATTTGATCGCCGCTGCCCCACAGCGCCAGACTGAGCTGTTTATTGCGTTCTTTAATCGCCCGCAGCCTGATCATCCGCTGATGACCAAACAGTCCTGATATGGCCAGTACAATCAGGCAATACGCCATATAAGCCCACCATGTACGCCAAGGAGCCGGCTTAATGATGAGTTCGATTGAGCGACCCTGTTCATTCCAGACGCCTTCATTATTACTGGCTTTAACCACAAAGGTGTAATGCCCTGCGGCTAAATTGGTGTAGGTGGCCCGGCGGTTTTTGCTGCTGGTTTCAACCCAGTCGGAGTTAAAACCCTCCAGCTTGTATTTGTATTGATTGTTGGTGGGGTTGACATAATGTAGCGCCGAAAATTCAAACGACAACACGTTTTGCTTGTGGTTCAGGGTGATAGATTCAGTAGTGTTGATTGACTGCTGCAATGGAGATGCTTGGCCACTATTGCCTTTTTCATTGTCAAGTTGGGCAACAATCGGCACCGTTTTGTTGAGCAGCCGAAAGTCGCTGAATACCACAGTGGGGGTCTGGCTTTTTAGCATGGCGTTTTGGGGATAAAATGCACAATAACCTCCGCTACTGCCAAAAAATATCTGCCCGTCTGATGCCTGAAAATAAGCACCCTGACTGGTGCTGCAGCCAATACTGCCGGCAATATTACTTTTAACCGTTGCCCTTTGTATGTCGAAATAAGAGATCCCCACCTCCCCAAGCCAAAGGTTGCCGTTGTTATCACTTAATACCGCATTCACTCTCTCACTGTTTAACCCGTGTTTTTTGCGGAAATGTTTAAAAGTGTTGTTTTTGGCGTCGAAGCGATTCAACCCACCCTCTGTACCAATCCAGAATATGCCTTTTGAATCCTGGTAAATTGACTTAATCATATTATGGCTTAAACGATTGGTATCCCCAGCATCACCTGCCTTGTAACGGGTAAACAGTTGTGTTTGATGATCAAATTGATTGAGGCCACCGCCATAGG
>JABSOG010001238.1 GCA_013216025.1 Algicola sp.
TTGTTGCACTTGGCTTCTTTGCCTGAGCGCTTTTTCGACATTCTGGTGGTGGTTATTTAACCATTCGGCGCTCTAGGTGCTCTCCTTGTTCTTTGCAATGTGCATATCATTGAATAAATCTGCTTAGGCAGCTTTATTTAGTGCCACTGCGTGGTCACGCCATAAGTAAAAGCGGTTATATGCATTTTTTGACTGGATAAGGTCATTTTCATCGATTGTCTGGTGATCCTTGCAATTAATATGTAAACGTTTACATTATTATTGCACCAACAGCTGAAAAGGCTTGCTCCTAGTTTACAGTATGATATATATGTAAGCGCTTTCACGAATTTCGTACAGATTAGCGCTGTGGTTTATAAACGATAATGACCGTCAAAAGACTCGCTACAAGCACCAACCAATAAGGAAAAATGATGTACAAGAAATGCCTTAAATTGTCTTTAATGGCGACTAAATTGACAGGAATATTGACCGGATTATTGACTGGATTGGTTGCTTGCCAATCAACGTCTGACGTCAACTCTGATGCTAGCTCGGATGTTAAAAAGGGCCTGGCTATTTGGCCGAAGGTCAACAGTGTGGCGGGTTATGACCCTAAGCTGGAGCTGGCTGTAAATCAATTGTTGGCCAAGCTGACGTTGGCGCAGAAAATTGCGCAGATGATCCAACCAGAAATACGGGATATCAGTGTGGCTGACATGCGCCGCTACGGATTTGGCTCTTATCTCAATGGTGGCGGGTCATTCCCCGACAACAATAAACAGGCAACGCCTGAGGATTGGATCAAACTGGCCGAAGCCATGTATCAGGCGTCGGTTGATGATTCACAAGATGGTTCGGCCATTCCAACCATGTGGGGCACCGATGCGGTGCACGGTCATAACAACGTGATAGGTGCTACGTTATTTCCTCACAATAATGGTTTGGGGGCGGCGAATAACCCGGCGCTTATTGAAAAGATCGCCACCATTACCGCCGCCGAAGTAATGGTGACCGGTATTGACTGGGTATTTGCACCAACAGTTGCCGTGGTGCGAGATGACCGTTGGGGCCGGACTTATGAAGGTTATTCTGAAGATCCACAAATCGTTAAAACCTACGCCGCATCGATTGTTACCGGGCTGCAAGGCACAGGCAAAGACTTTTTAAGTGACCAAAGGGTTATTGGTACAGTTAAACACTTTGTTGGCGATGGTGGCACCGGTGGTGATGATCAGGGAGATACCCCAATCACTGAGCAACAGTTGTTTGACATCCATGCTCAGGGTTATGTCAGCGGATTGGCCGCCGGGGCCCAAACCGTGATGGCATCGTTTAACAGCTGGCAAGGCGACAAAATCCATGGCAACCGCTATTTGCTGACCGATGTGTTGAAAAACCGCATGGGGTTTGACGGTTTGGTGGTCGGCGATTGGAATGGTCATGGTCAAGTGAGCGGTTGCTCCAATGAAAGCTGTCCACAGGCCATCAATGCCGGTTTGGATATTTTTATGGCACCCACCAAAAGTTGGCAAGCGCTGTATCACAATACCATTAAGCAGGTCGAAAACGGCCAAATCAGCCAAGCCCGGATTGACGATGCGGTAAGGCGTATTTTACGGGTGAAAATGCGCGCCGGATTGTTTGACAAACCCAGTCCGGCCAAACGGCCATTGTCTGGCAAAACAGCGTTGATTGGTGCACCTGAGCACCGTGCTGTCGCCCGTCAAGCGGTGCGCGAATCGTTGGTTTTGCTTAAAAACAACGGGCAACTGCTGCCCTTGTCACTCAATCAAAACATTCTACTGGCCGGAGACGCAGCCGACAATATCGGCAAACAGTCTGGCGGTTGGACTATCTCATGGCAGGGCACTGGCAATAGCAATACCGACTTTCCCGGCGGCACTTCCATCTATCAAGGCATTAAGCAGGCTGTAGAAACGGCTGGTGGCACTGTGCAATTGAACGTTGATGGAAACTACCAGCAAAAACCAGACGTAGCGATAGTGGTATTCGGCGAAGAGCCTTATGCCGAAGGCCACGGTGATTTAGACAATCTGGAATACCAGCGCGGCAGCAAGAAAGATTTGGCGCTGCTGAAAAAACTCAAAGCTGCCGGAATCAAAGTCGTTTCGGTGTTTATC
>JABSOG010000123.1 GCA_013216025.1 Algicola sp.
AATAGAATGTTGACCAATAGTCGCCTGGCAAATTGCTGGGCATCGGCAATACAATCGACGCAAAATTGGTAAATTATACTGCCAATGGTCTCATAGTTGGCCGCCTTGTATTTGTTCTGAGGATACTTTACTAATACTTGGGCAAAATCTTCCATGTGAATTCGCTTGTTGCCATCTCGGTCAAATCGCTTGATGGCAAAAGCCTGTTGTTCATTGGGCAAGTTGATGGCGGGCAGGTTGTCGATTTTATTCAGTGCGATTAATTGGCATTGAGGAATATCCACACCAGCCAAAGCGGCCAGCTGCATTGCAGTATATTCGTTTAAAGGCACGTTTCTATGTCGGGTTGATGGGGTTTTGATGATCCAGTCGCCCAAGTCACCACTGTTGCTTAGGTTATAGCGACCATCTTTTTCTTTCATCGAAAACTTCATTTGTACACCCGCCAGCGAAAACTTATTGTGATGGGTATGGTTGTTGAACGGTACCGCTGTTGCTTTGCCGTGGGTTGTGAGTACATTGGCAGGCACGTCTTCGGGTTCTATTGGTGTGGCCACCAATGCGCCGGGTAAATCTTGGCCAAGATAAGTAAATATTTGAAATTCGTTATCGATATGGGTTTTAAGGCCTTGAGCTATCAGTTCTCTTAGTGCGCCTTCGGGTAATAGATTGGCCAGTGTTGGATGTAACCTGTGATTCTTGGCCCATGGTTTGCTCATGATCTTAGCTGCATTGGGGAAATCAGGGTGGGTGGTCAGGCTAAAGGTTGGCCGTGCAGGATCGCTGGCAAATTCATTGGCAAAAGTTAGTACATTTCGACCGTTCGAAAACCCGGCTAAATAGCCGACCAATCTGCCATGCAAGGTCAGTTTAAGTACATGAATCTCATTCATCATCTGGCAATAACCCCTTCCAAGGATCGTTGGCCAGTTCGTTTTCTTCAAATAATACCTCGTCATGACTGACATTTTGAACGGCAGCATCTTCATTTTCCAAAATGGCCCGTACGGCATTCAGCTTTTCTTTGGGGATCAGCATAAGCTCACAGTTGAGTCCTTTGCTGATTAGGTCGAGTGTGTCTAAGCGTGGGTTACCCTTAGATTCCAGTCGTTGGTACTGTTGACGAGAAATACCAACGCGCATCATCATATCGTGCTGCTTTAGTGCTAGTGACTTTCGGCGTTGTTTTATTTGTTTAAGTATTGGGTTCATGATAGAAATAGATAAATTGCTTAATGACGGTCTATTGTACAATAAGCAATATATTAGTTTCTTATTGTACAATAAGCAATATATTAGTTTCTTACTATACAATAAGCAATAGATGAGATTCTATTAATAGAATAAGCAGTTTATATGTTGTTTTATGGCAATGCCTGTTACGACACTGTGAAGTGTTGAAACTGTTTTTAAAAAATATCGACTTTATTTCGTCTTTTTTGATTGGTGTTCGTCTTACCCATGACAAACAAAAACACTCAAGAGAGACTTAAGTTATGATCAAAATAATCAGCTTCAAAATTTGCCCATTTGTACAACGTGTGACTGGCGCATTAGCCGCTAAGAACATCCCTTTTGAGGTGGAATATATCAACTTAAAAGAAAAACCCCAGTGGTTTTTGGATATTTCACCCAATGGACAAGTGCCTGTCATGTCGCTGCCAAGTGGGACTGTTTTATTTGAGTCTGATGCCATTATCGAATTTATCGAAGATGAATATGGACCGTTGGAACAAGGGGTGAGCAACGAACAACGCGCACTTGACCGAGCATGGAGTTATCTTGGCTCGAAACATTATATGGCACAATGTGGCACCATGAGCAGTCAAGGCCAAGACACGTTTAAACAACGCGCCGAAAAACTCATCAAGGTATTTGCCAGAGTAGAAAAGCAACTGGCCAGTGAAACCCGGTTCTTTAAATCAGACCACCTGAGTCAAGTTGATATCGCATGGTTGCCGTTATTGCACCGGGCTGCAATTGTGAAAACACACACTAATTTTGATTTTCTTTGTGGATTGCCCAAAATGCAGGCTTGGCAAAATGCCTTGTTGCAAACTGACATTTTGCAAAGTACGGTTAGTGAAGACTTTGAACAGCGATTCAAAGATTTTTATTTAACTGGCACCTATTTGGCGCAAGGCGAAGATGTACCACAGGGCATCGGTTGTGATTCAAACACCTGTTGTGTTTAATCAACTGTCAGATCAATATAGCTAACTGCGAGGCATTTTTATGAGTTTAGAAACACTTTGGTTGGCATATCAAAGCAACCTGAAAGCTTTCTTGCATAAGAATGTCTCAAACCCCAATGACGTAGAAGACCTGTTACAAGAGATTTTGATTAAAACCCACCAAAACCTAGGCCAATTGAAGGACTCAAAAAAGGTGAAGTCATGGCTGTTTCAAATTGCCAACCACACCATCATCGACTTTTACCGCAAGCGAGGTAATACCCAAGACCCTGTCGAAAGTGAGCTTTGGTATACGCAGGCAGATAAAAGTGTGTTTGAGCAACTAATCCAATGTGTATTACCCTTTATTAACGGGTTACCAGATGACGAAGCCAAATTGCTTAGTGCCATTGAAATAGAAGGCATTTCGCAAAAAGCTTATGCCGAGCAACAGGGGATTAAGTACTCGACGTTGAAGTCGCGTGTTAATAAAAGTCGGCAGAACCTCTACCATTTATTTAACGCTTGCTGTGAACTGCCGGTTAACGGCTCAGGTCAGTTAGTCGACTTTGTTGCCCGCAGTAACAATTGTTCGAATTGCTAGTACAATAAACACATCCCTCGGCAATTGCTCCCTGCATTGCTCTAATAAGCACATCCGTGTGCAAATGTGCACGATGTCCCAAACCAAAACTCAGCACCCCTTTGATAAAGGGGTCAACGAGGCGCTGACTTCAGGAATTACTTACAGTCTACCGGAATAGACCAGACATACCATTCGTCTTGACCCGCTGTTGGATTTTGACCCTGAGTCCACCATTTAGCCTGATACACATTGCCGCCAGTGCTGGCGCGGTCGCCACCATTGTAGACTTTGCTTGCGCTCCACGCATCAGCAGTACATTTATCGTTGCCCGTGCCATCTTTGACTGAGAAGGTCACCGAACGGCTGGCCGATTTGCCCATGTTGTCGGTGGCTTTCACAACCAAGTTGTAGGTACCTGCTCGCTCTGCTGTCCATGCGTAAGCGTAGGGTGCAGTGGTGTCAGAACCCAGTTTTGAACCGTCTAGTGAGAAATCAACCGAGGTGATTGCATCTGGTCCTGTGGCTGTTGCCGACAAACTCACCACTTCGCCTGTTTCAAACTCAATGCCATTGGCAGGGTTGGTGATGGTGACTGACAACGGATCGGGATCAGTGGTATCAACTAAAGTGAAGCTGCTGAATATTTCGCTGCTGGCACCATCATCATCAGTTGCCGTTGCTTTAAGCGAGTAGCTGCCCGGTGTTGCTGAGCTAAATACTGCGCCGTAAGGGGCACTGGTGTCAGAATAAACCATCGCATCGTTGACGTAAAAATCAACTTTAGCAACAGTACCGTCTGAATCAGTCGCCTCTACTGCCAACTCCACTTTGGTGTCGGTGCTGAAGCTGGTGCCATCTGGCGATAAGTTACTGACAACTGGTGCTTTGTTTGGATCCGTCTTATCAGTCAAAGTGAAGCTGCTGCGTATTTCGCTGCTGGCGCCATCATCATCAGTGGCTATGGCTTTAAGCGAATAATTACCCGCTGTTGCTGAGCTAAATACTGCACCATACGGCGCACTGTTATCAGATGAAACCATTGCATCGTTGACGTAAAAATCAACTTTAACAACCGTACCGTCAGAGTCTGTCGCCTCTACTGCTAAATCCACTTTGGTGTCGATGTTGAAGCTGCCGCCATCGGGTGACAAGTTGCTGACAACTGGGGCTTTGTTTGGCTTAGGATCTGTACTGCCACAGTCTTTAAGGTATTTCCAAACCGGGTCGATGCCTGGCTTTTGGTTTTTGTTCCACCATTTAGACTGATACAGTTTGCCTTCATAAGTGACTTTTTGGTTGGTGTAAACTTTCGATGCATCCCAAGGTTCACCGTCACAAGCCGTTAAGTTGAAGCTACCCGATGCCATTGCGCTGTAACCAGCGTTGTTAGTCGCGGTAACCTCTACGTTATGAACACCGTAATCACTTGGGTTGTAAGTGACTTGGTATTTACTGCCGCCGCTTGAGCTACCAGCCAATGACTGGCCATTAACCACAAAATCAACCGAGCTGATTGAACCACCGGCATAAGTGGCCGTTGCACTGATTTGCACCGGACCCAGCGGGTCAACATTCAAATCGCCCGAAGGACCATCGTAGCTTACCTGCGGTTTCACGATGTCATCGTTAACCGAAACCGTTAATCGTCTGGAGTCGACTGACTTGCCAGAATTGTCGGTAACCGTGGCCACCAAGCTGTAATCACCGGCAGAAACACCTTGCCACAAAAAGATGTAAGGTGCGGTTGAATCCACACCCAATGAGATGCCGTTGGCTGAAAACTCAACCTGTGTCACCGTGCCATCTGGGTCTGAAGCGTTAACTTGCAGTGGAATGTCGCTGCCCGGGGCAAATACATCACCACTTGAGGGCGAAGTGAAAGCAACCAATGGATCGGTTGGATCGCTACTGGCAAATACTTCGTTGATTTTGTTGGCCAGTGGTTGGTTTACATTGGCACAGGTTGCCAATTTACCGCTGTGTTTGGTTACGCCGCCGGTACATTCCAAGTCACCTACAACAGTCCAAACAATGGCTCCGCCAAGGTTGCGGTTGTTGATGTACTCGGCTTTTTTACCAATGGAATCAACATCGTCATACGACAAGAAGTAGCTTTTGCCGTTACTTGTTTTGGTGAAGTAGGGCACCTCGGCATCGGCATCGTACTGTTTTTCCCAACCGGCTTTGTTTTGCTCTACATAAAAGTAGTTTGGCGTGCCGTTGTAAACATCGTTTTTCCAGTGGTCATAATCGGCCGCGCTGCTGATTGGTCCGTCTGGTTGAATGGTGATGTCACGTTTGATGGTTGTGGCGTTCACACCTGATGGGGTTTCGGTGACAACACCGCGACCGTAGAACGGCAGACCCATGTTGATTTTCTTGTTGTTAATGCCTTTGTCGCTCATCCAGTCGGCCAGAGTGTCCCAGTTGAAAAACGGCACTTCTGAACCCGGATAGTCATGCAATGGGGCATTGTGTCCGGCAAGATTTGACCAGCCACCGTTGAAGTCATAGGTCATCATGTTGTAATGATCCATGTACTTATCGAGTTCAGGCCAGTCGAAACCTTCAAGTTTACGGGTATCGGCCGAGAATGCGGCAGTGATCAATTTGTCGGCACCAATTTCAGTGCGAATTTCTTTCACCAGCGTCAAAAAGTTACCGTAGTCGGCATCAGAACCTGTGAAGTTCATGCCTGAGTAAGGACCCGGATATTCCCAGTCTAAATCGATACCGTCAAAACCAATGGCCATTAAACGTTTAACATCGGCCATGAATTTGGCGCGTTTGATTGGGTCGGCGGCCATTTCGGGGAAGTGTTTACACATACTCCAACCGCCGATTGACGCCATAACTTTTACGCCGCTGGCATGTGCATGGTCGATAATGCCGGGTTTACCGCCGACTTTTTTTACAGGAATGGGGAATGAACCAGTCAAACCATATTCTTCATGCGTCCAAGTAGTGCCTGTGGCAGTAAATCCTTGCGCTTTGGCTTCGTCGGTTAATTGGTGGGCAGGGGCCAATTCACCAAAAACCAAGTGGTAATCCCAGCTTGAGTAAATGTCGCTCATCAGCAATTCTTTGGGTTGCTGAACTTCAGATTCTTTATAGATGTTTTTGTTACGGTGGTCGCCAGAATGCAACGACCCGTCGACCGCCACACCAAAGAATGAATAGTTCAATATGGTGAACTTGCTCATATCGACATTCAAATGGTTGGCAACACCTGCGGCAGGAAAACCCGCATTGGTTGATTTCCATGGATCCCAATTGGTGATGTAACCAATGATCTCTTTGTCGTGGTCTGCGGTGGTGTTTGCGTAGGCTGTATTACCCATGGCACAAGCCAAGGCTACGGCTGATATAATTTTACTATATCGTTTTTTCATTTTTATTCTTCTCTTTTTCTTGTTTTTTGTGTTGTTGGATTGAAACCCGATGACCAAAATGGCCATCGGGGTTGGAGGTTAAAACAATTTAGATATTACAAACAAAAGCCCATTCAGCGCCGCCTGGCACAGACTTGGTCCACCACTTGGCGCTGTAAACAGCCGTGGCAGTTTTCATCTTGTCGCCTGTAGCTGCGTGGCTTGGGTTGCCCTGCCAATCTTTTTGTGGAAAGTTTGGATAGGCTGGTACAGTGGCCGGATCAACTCCGTTGTCGGCACATTTATCTGTCGTTGGTGGTGTATCTTTACAAGAAGGATCGTCCGGGTTCTCATCGCAGAAGCTTTTGCCGTTGCCGTGCTCCTCGGTGAAGCCGTATTTCACGCCGTTGATCTCAATGGTAAAGTTCGACGGTGTACTGACCGGCAATTGCACCTTGATGTCACCATCAAGCGCGCCACCTTTTGGAATGCTCTTCCAAGTAGGAATGGTGAACTGAACACGGTGATAAACGTTTTGAAGACCGCCGACATTGTTGCCTGCTGCATTCGAACCGTCTTTAATCACCTTCATGCCCAAACCTGATTGGTCGGCAATTGTGCCCGGCGTAGTTGTCGCTACGTCAAATTCAACCACCGCACCGCCTGGAATTTCTATGTCAGAGTTGTTCAGCAGTTTCATTTTTGGTGCGATTGGGTAGTTATTGTCGCCCAGTTTGAATCCACCGAAAGTGACTTGGATATCTAAGTTGCGAACCGGCATTTCTATTTCGGCTTTTTTGTTGCCGTAAGGGGTTGCCGCTTTAAAACCTTGATAAGCCACATCGGTCAAGGTGTCACCAAAGAAGTACTCACCTTTGTCTGCGTGCCATGCATAGTCACCAGCCAATTCCCAGAACATTACGCCGCCAATACCTTGATCTACAACGTAATCAACTTTGCGTTTCATCACTGTTTCATCTTCAATCGACAAATATGACTTACGATTCGCATTCCACAAAGAGGCCGTTTGAGTGGCTGAATCAAATGCGTATACGTATTCGCCTTGCAAGGTGTCGTCTGGATCAGTCGCTGGTGTTAAACCATAGGCTTCACGGTAGCTGCCCGCGATACCTTGTTTAAGGTTCATGATGTGCCACATAGGGTTGAAACCGGCTGGTTCTTCTTCGCCATTGGATTTTGAATCATGCCAGATGTTGTCGATGCCAGTTGCACCAGAACCACAAGGGGCGGTGTTGTCGTTGGCATGTGGGTTGACTTCTATGTCGGTACCTGTGCCCGGAGGACATTGACTTTGGTCGGCCAGTTTTGAAGAGCCCCAAAGACCATTGGTGCCGCCTTCAACATCTTTCCAACCACGGGTGTAATACGGTAGGCCAATGTTGATTCGACCCGCAGGCATAGAACCCCGAAAGTAATGATAAGCCCAGTCAGTGTTAAGATAACCGATACCACCATACTGCGCGGCGTCATAAACTTCTTTCAATTCAGGGTCTAAACCACTGTCGAACAAGGCAGAGTTTGGACCAGAGAAATTGTTCCAAGCGCCGTGCAAGTCGTAAGACATAATGTTGACGTAATCAAGATATTTGGTGACCTGATAGAACTCTTGACCGCGTAACAACCAACCCGAAGCTGGCGCTGCAATGGTCAACATGTAGTGTTTACCATCGAGTTTTGAGGCTGCATCGAGCTTGTTACGCAACGTTTTCATCAGGTTTTCGTAACCCGCCCACAAGTTGCCGCGGTTTGGTCCGGCTATCCATTCATCCATCGGGTTACCCGCGCCATTGTTTGAGGTGGCGTATTCGTAATCGATGTCTAAACCGTCAAAGTGATATGAGCGTAAAAACTCAACCGCAGAATCGGCGAAAGTGTCGATTGCCGCTTGGGTTTTGGTCATTTCATAAAAACCACCGCTGGCCACTCGACCGGCATCACCATCAAAGTAACCACCAGTTTCAGCCCAGCCTCCGACAGAAATCAATGTTTTAACATCTGGATGCTGCTTTTTGAACTTGGCCAACTGATTGAAGTGACCTTTAAAACTGTAAGCGGGGTCCATCTCGGCACCTGCAACACCCGGCCATTCAATGCCTGTTGCTGCGTTAGCCGGATCAGCTGCATCGCCGATTGATACCTTGTTTTGGGCATCGATATGAGCGAAGGCATAGTTGATGTGTGTGATCTTGTCCCAAGGAATATCTTTGGCGATATAACCGGGCTGACCGTTCAGGCCTGTTCTCCACGAAGTGAAGTAACCAATGACACGGCGAGCGTGGTCGCTGCCCATCAACTCGCGGCCATCACTGTCGTAAACATCACAATACACCGAATCACCGACCAAGCCATCTGGACGACAAGCTTCGTGGTCAACGGGTGAATCACCAATCACAACCGGTACCGAAGCAGACGTTGTTTGTGCCCCTTTATCATCGGTAGCAACCACGCTTAGTTGTTGTTGACCTGCGCCCGAAGTGACCCAGCTATAACTGTAAGGTGCTGAATTATCTAAACCTATTGAAATTCCGTCGACAAAAAACTCGACCTGGGCAACACTGCCGTCAGAATCGCTGGCATCAGCGGTGATGTTTACATTGGCCCCAACAGCAAACTGCGATTGCGCTGCCGGTGAGGTGATTGCAGTGCGTGGCGCTTCGTTGCCAGTGACCGTTACTTGTAAAGCTTCGCTGACAGCGTTGTCATTTTGAGAGTCAAAAGCGCGAGCGGTAACAACATGCGCGCCTACCGATGTTGCAGGCCAGCTGAACTCGTAGGGTGCCGTGGTATCAACGTCAAAGACAGCGTTGTCAATTAACAGCTCGACTTTAGTGATGTGGTCGTCAGCAGCCGGGTCCGAGGCTGAAACGATCACGCTTAGCGCTTGACCTTGCTCAATTGAAACCGGTGAAGTGGGGGAGTCGATTGTTACAACTGGCAGTGGATTAATGCCCTTAACCGTAATGTTTACAACGGCTTCGGCGCTTAGGCCATCGTTGTCGGTGACCATCACTTTGACTTGCTTGTTGCCTGTGCTGTCAGCAATCCAGGGCGAAGTCACGATTGCGTCGTTGACGTAAAAAACTGTACTCTCGATGGTGCCGTCTTCGTCTGCGGCGTTGACTAGCAGTGACACAGACTCATCAAGATTTACCGTTGAGTTGTCTTTGGGGGCAGTGAAACTGACGGTGGGTGGTTTGGGAGTACTATCGGAGCAAACGCCCTTGTCAACCCAAACGCCCCATTGGCCGGTGCTGGTGGGGTTTTCGTTGGTGGTCCACCACTTGGCTTGATACTGGTGTTTTTGTTCAACCACCTGATCGCCATTGTTGTAAACTTTCGATGCTTTCCAGTTGTCAGTGTTGGTACAATCCACTGCCGCAAATGCAGTGCCCGGCAGGGCCATGGCAAGCACCAGCGGTTTTAGAATCTGTGGTTTTCGAAACAAGGATTTTTTGTAATTATTAAATTTCATCTTTTGGGTCCTGTTAGATTAAACGCCGCTGACCTATTTTATTTGAGTTTTGTTAGCGTTCTGGTTGACCAGCGGTACGCCTTTTTCAAGCTAGATAAAAAACAACCAAGATACAACCCTTTTGTTAGATTATTTTGTTATGAAAACTTTATTCATTTTTTTTTGCATTTTGCTTGCAATTTATCTCTATTTCGCCGTAAATAGACACCGTTGAGTGAATATTTATTCAATGACGGTCTGAACAGTGACCGGTCGCAAGTGTTTGTTGAACGTAGAATAATAAAAATAACGAGGAAAAACATGAAACACACCCTTTTTTTTAAGCCAGAAATGACAGCGTTGTCACTCTCGTTGATTAAACATCTGTCTGTGATCCGGGCCACCACCAGCCGGGGACAGATCAGATTGCAAAAATGGCGAACGCTTGCGTTCACAAACAATGTGCTCCTGCATTGCTTTGCATACCGCCCATCCATGGGCATACCAGTTTTGTCAACTGCTCGACAACTGCTCCTGCGTTGTTCTACCCAAATACATCCCTGTATTCGCCTGTCCCCCTTGCTAGCCTCCGTACCACCGGCCCCAAACGAAGCCACCACGTCCCTTCCCCCAAACCCCAGCTATGCTACAATGTCGGCTCAAAACATAAATCACCCGTGGACTCCCCCTAAATGCGCAAACCCTTATACCTGTTTTCAGGGTTCCTTTGCCTGCTGCTCGGTGCTATTGGTGTCGTTTTGCCACTATTACCTACCACTGTTTTTATCATTCTTGCCGCGTTTTGCTTTTCTCGCAGCTCCGACAAATATCATCAAATGCTACTCAGTCACCGCCTGTTTGGCCCCATGGTTAAAGAGTGGGAGGCGCACGGTGTCATCCCTTTAAAAGTCAAATGCTTGTCGAGCACCATGATGTTGCTGATGATAAGCTACCCGGTATTTTTCAAACCACTAGCGTGGTGGGTCGATGCCTTGGCATTGGCGGTGGTGGTTATTGCCCTTGCTTATATATGGAGTAGACCGTCAAGACCTCGCCAAATGCCCAGTCACTTCCCTAATCACTTCCCTAATAAAGAATAACGCACAATTTGTAATCGATGCCATTTGATGGTAAATTACGCCCCCTTATCGGCTGATAGCCGATAGCAATGAGCAAAACGTTAATTATGGAAACAGTATTTTTGGGATGAACCCCTGCAACGACGCCCGTATTTTGACAGTGAAAATCAAAGATTAAATTCAACACTATAGGAACTATCATGACTAAACACTCCTTTAAAATGGCGGCTACGCTGCTGTTATTGGCACAATGCACGTTGGGTTTCGCCGCTCATGCTGGCGATTCAGTTGAGAAACTGCTTAATCTCTCGGGTGCTTATAAAGCGGTTGATTCATTGCCGGATGCTTTAAAAGGTGGTTTGCAGCAGGGCAAAGCAAATATGCCTCCGGCGGTTTTTGAAAAAATGGTGAGCTCAGTCGATGACTTTATTACACCTGCTGCGATTAAGAAACCACTCAATGCAGAGGTAAAAAAAGCACTGAGCGAAAAAGAAGTGACCGAGTTATTGGTCTGGTACAGCTCTGATTTGGGTCAAGAAATGGTTGCCGCCGAGGCCAAAAGTGCTACGGTAGAAGGGTATGCACAGATGCAACAACAGGCTCAAAAGCTGTTTGCAGATGCCCCGAGGGTTGAAATGGCCAAAAATTACGATGTTTTGATTGGCGCTACTGATGCGATGATTGATATGCAGGTTAGCTCAACAGCGGCGATGTACTCTGCGATGGCTACGATCAGCAACCCGGGCGTGCCAGCGGACTTAAGCAAATTTAAATCGATGATCGCGCCGCAAATGGCACCGATGAGATCGCAAATGGAATCGATGATCATCATGTCATTTGTTTATGCTCATCAAGCCACCGATATGGATAAATTGAAAAAATACGAAACGTTTTTAAATACCCCAACGGCAATTAAATTCAATAAAGTCGCCATGAAAGCCATGCTCGGTGGTTTTGAGCAAACCGTTGTACAATGGGCGGGTAAACTGCCTCAAGTGGTTAAGGCTGCTGCCACTGCCACTGCTAAGTGATGGTTGTTAACTAAAAAAAGACACTAACAAAAAGGCAGGTCCTTCTTACAGGCAAGGGACCTGCCTTTTTTTATTTATTCTGCTAAACTGCTCTCCATTAAAAAATACCGCAAAGAGACCCCAATATGGCCAACGCCGATACCGTTGTCATTCTAGATTTTGAAACCACAGGACTGTCACCCGACATGGGCGACAGGGCCATCGAAATTGGTGCCGTACGGCTGGTTAACGGCGAGGTCACCGACAGTTTTCAACAGTTGATGAACCCGGGGATGCGAATCAGCGGCTTTATCGAAAATTATACCGGTATCTCTAATGCCATGGTTAAAAAGGCCCCACCTTGCCATGAGGTGATGGATGCTTTTGCTGACTATATAGGCGATGATAACCTGGTTGCTCACAATGCATCGTTCGATAAACGCTTTTTGGATGCCGAACTGTCGATGATCTCCAGAGATTATAAAGGTCAATTTGCCTGTTCGATGTTGGCTGCCCGGCGGATTTTTCAAGATGCACCTAATCATAAGCTCGGGACTTTGGTCGAATATGCCCATATTCCCAGCGATGGAGCCTTTCACCGGGCATTATATGACTCACAAATGACCGCCAAATTGTGGATGGTGATGTTAGAAACCATCGAACAGCGGTATAACCTCGACAACATCCCCTTCAAATTACTGCAAAAAGTGGCCAAAACACCGAAGAAAGCGGTTAATGCCTTACTGGAAAAATGCAACAACAACACCAAATAAAGCTCAATGGGTTGGTCAGAAGAACCAAAAATACCACGGTACTGAAACAACTTATCCGTGATTGTGGGGCAACGTTGAGCCGAAAAGGGCGTTCGAGAAATTGGTTGTTACAAGCCGATAGCCAACAAATTGAGCAAATTATCGATGGTATCTATCAACAAGATCAGTCTAGTTGGTATTGGTTAGTCAAGGTTTTGGCTGAAAATCGACAAAAGCTGAGCATAGATGAATTGCTGATAATGGCCCAAAGCGATGCTTCATTGACGGTAACACAATTGATGGGAATGTCGGATTGTACGATTGAGCAGGCGAGGTTGGTGCTAGATAAAGCTGAGTTTGGTTAGGGTTAAGCTTAGGCTATGGTTGTCAAAATCAATTTGCTGCCTACGTAAAGGGCACAGGCATAGATGCTGGTTAATGCGGTTGTCTCAGCAACGAGAATGATGTTTCTAAGTTTTTTAGGCATAATATAATCTACTTTAAACCATGGTTAAAACAGCTTGGGTGCCGACGAAAAGTACCAACCCGAAGGCACTGGTTAAAGCGGTGCTCGGGGCGATACAAGAGATGCCTTGAGAGAATGTTGATTTCATTAGTGGTTGGCCCTTCGGTTTGTTTATTCGTAAAAGTTGCGACTATTTTACCCACCGCAATGGTTTTGAGTTAGCCTTTAGAGGACAAAAATTAGTACTTTCACGACATTCTAACAATATTACCGATTAATTCTGTAAACGAAGGACCTTATTGTCTAATAAAGGGAATATTGTGATATTTCAGAGGTACGACCTGCTAAGTTAGCGTTTTGGCCAAATGGCGATAGTTCTTACCCAAAGTGACGGTTTGTTGGTTGCTCATGTGCACCTGATTGCCTTCAATAAATTGAATATGTCGAGTCTGAACGATGTAAGATTTGTGGACGCGCTGAAAATCTTCACTATCTAACTGTTTCTCAAATGATGTTAAGGTGCGGGGGGTGAGCAAAGATTTATCACCAATCCACACTTTGACATAATTGCCATAAGCTTCGAGATAAATGATATCGGTCAAATCCAGCTGGATGCGTTTTTTGTCTACCTTGATAAAGATTCGACTTTCTTTAACAGGTAAGAGGTTGGAGGGTTCAGGTTCAACTAGTGGTGTGCCTGTAATATTTTTCTTTGTGAGTACTAGATCACCATGCAGTAATTGATGTTGTTTATGGGCTTTGTTAAGGGCTTTTAAAAATCGGTCGTATCTGAACGGTTTAAGCAGATAGTCGCACACTTCGAGTTCAAACCCTTCTAGTGCATATTCCTGATAAGCCGAGGTGATGATGACTTGTGGTTTGGTTGGCAATATTTTCAAAAAATCGATGCCGTTGAGTTTGGGCATATTGATGTCGAGAAAAATCAAATCTACCGAGTGTTGCTGGGTAAAGGTCAGTGCTTCGCTGGCGAGGTAACATTGGCCGACCACTTCGATGTGGGGTAGGTCTTCAAGGTATTCGGCAATGATCTCGTGGGCCAGCGGTTCGTCGTCAACAATTAGGGTTTTTAGTGTCATTATCTGGTTTCTACAATAAATCTAATTCAAGTGTAGCACTGTAGCTATCCCACGATTGCTCAATAGACAATTGATGTCGGTCGGGGTACTGCAACGCCAATCGTTGTTTCAGATTGTCTAAGCCTATGCCTGTCGAACCATCAGTATGATTGTCAGGCTCTACCGAGTTTTCGCAGAAAAAAGTCAGCTTTGTTGCACTGACATTAAGTTTTACCTCCAAATAACAATCGGTCGTCGCCTTTTCTATGCCGTGTTTAAAAGCGTTTTCGACCAAGATCACCAACAACAGCGGTTCGATTTGTGTGGTGGGGTCGTCAATTTGAATATCGACATCTAGGGTTAGCGACTTGCGCAACCGAATGCTTTGCAGGCTAATGTAGTCTTCGATGTACTTTGCCTCTTCGCAGGCCTTTACTCGATTTTCTCTGCCTTTGTAGACCACATATCGCATTAGGTCGGCCAGTTGCAAGATCACTTCAGGGGCCTGATCTGATTTTTTACGACTCAGCGCATATAGGTTGTTGAGGGTATTAAACAAAAAGTGCGGGTTGATTTGCTGCTTGAGCAGGTTTAACTCTGATGCGGTTTTTTCTTTGGCCAGTTTATCGAACTGGTTATTTTTTTGGTGCCAACGCAAAGTGAAGATCACTGGCAAACTGATGAGCATCACGGCGAGTGCCACCTGGCCGTTATTGAAGTCAAACGGATTGGCCTCAACTGCCGGAATAATCGGTTCGCCCATGTAATTGATGGGCATCAGCAAAAACAATCCGGTCAGCAGCGGATAG
>JABSOG010001239.1 GCA_013216025.1 Algicola sp.
CCACCCCGACCGCCGCCCTAATGGCAACTACGTTGCGAAAAAAAAATTACAGCTACGCTGAGCTGCTGCGCAGCAGTTAGGCGCGATTGCGCCAAAGGTATTTGCTACTGCGTAGCAGTTATGGCGCAGCCGCGCCGAAGGCATTTTGCTGCTTCGCAGCTCAGCGTAGCTGTAAGGTTTGTTGCAACGTATGTTGCCTTTAGGGTGGCGGTCGGGGAGGTGGTTGGCTTTTCTCTTTATAATAATTACGCCAGAGTTTAGGTGATAGGTATTACATCCAGTCAGCAGACTGTAAAATTCATGGACGAATTTTCCAAGCGTACATGGATGTATTCAAAGCGTGTCTGATGACTGGATGTAATGCCTATGTCCTCCCAAACTCTGGCGTAAATACCACAACCCCCTCTCGTCGCGGCAGCGACGAGCCCAACACCACGTCTACGACGTTAACGTCTACGACGTTAACGTCTACGACGTAACTAATTAAACTTACGTTTAACGTAATCTACTAGCTGGCTAAACATCCCGCCTTCGCCAATCTCCTGCAGGGCAACCAACGGATAAACAGCGACATCTTCGCCGTCTAATATCAGATGTAATTTACCGACTACATCGCCTTTGGCAATGGGTGCTTCTAGCTCTTTATCTAGCTGAAATTTGGCTTCGAGGTTTTTACGTTGGCCTCTTAGAATGGTGATTGGGGCGCTTTTTAATATGCCCAAATCAACTTCTTCTTTGTCGCCCATCCAAATGCGCTGGGTGGCGAAGACTTTGCCTGCTTTGTACGGGGTGATTGTTTCGTAAAAACGGAAGCCGTAGTTGAGCAGTTTTTTATTTTCGGTTTTTCTGGCGCGCTGGTTGTCGGTGCCCATCACGACAGAAATCAGTCTCATGTCGCCTTTGGTGGCGGAGGTTATCAGGCTGTAACCTGCTGAGCTGTGGTAACCGGTTTTGATGCCGTCGACATTGAGGCTGTTGTCCCACAACAGGCCGTTGCGGTTGTATTGTTTGATGCCGTTGTAGGTAAACGATTTTTGTGAGTAGAGCGCATATTCTTCGGGTACATCGCGAATTAACGCTGTGGCCAGAATCGCCATGTCTCGGGCGGTGGTGTAATGCTCGCCTGAATGCAGGCCGTGGCTGTTTTCAAAATGAGAGTCTTTCATGCCAAGGCGCTCGGCGTGAGCATTCATTAAATCGGCAAAGGCATCTTCTGATCCGGCAATGTGCTCGGCCATCGCAACACAGGCATCGTTGCCCGACTGGACGATGATGCCCTGGTTCAAATCAGCAACGCTGACCTGTTTGCCGACTTCAATAAACATTTTTGATGAATCAGGGAAATTTTTAGCCCAAGCTTTATTGGATATGGTGACCATGTCGGCTGTGTTGATGTTGCCTGCATTGAGTTCGTGGCCAATCAAGTAGCTGGTCATCATTTTTGTCAGGCTGGCCGGTTCAAGCTGAATGTCGGCGTTACTTTCGGATATGACTTTGCCGGTGGTGAAATCAATCAGGATGTGACCTTTGGCGTTGATCTTGGGCGGTGCGGGAATAATGGTCTGGGCTTGAAGGGAGAAAGTGGCTAATCCAAATAATGTACCTGTAAGGATTGCGCTTGAGAAAAGCGAGACGATATATCTTTTAGTGTTTTTAATCATTTTAGTACTACTACCGTAATAAAGAGCGTTGAGTCGGTTATACCCAAGTGACCTCGAAATGCGGAATTCCGCTTTTCGAGGTCACTTGGGTATAACGCTCAATTATGCGGGAGTGTTGGCTCGCTGTAAAGCATGTATGCGCTGGGATAACCTTTATTTTTCAAGGCGCTAATCAAATCCTGCGCCTGTTGTTTGTCTTTAAGCGGTCCGAGTCTGAGTTTGAACAGGCCATTTTGTTTCACGTTGGTACTGGGGTGATTGAAAAGCGCGGATAATTGTCTGGCTGTTTTGCTAACTTTGTCACCATCGGTACCGGCTAAAACCTGTACATAAAGCTGTTTTTCGATTGGCGCATCGACGCGTTCTGGTGTTGGAAGGGGCGCTGAAACCGGTGCTGGCGGCCAAGTTTGGTTTTTGCCAACAGTGATCACTTCAAGGCCGACATTGGCGGTGCCGGTGT
>JABSOG010001240.1 GCA_013216025.1 Algicola sp.
TATGCCGGCCTCCCAAGCGCGCATCACGGCTCTGTTAATCGGATCATTCCAGTAATGAGTGATCGCGTTGGCGCTAAAAGACAAATTCAACACATCAATACCATAGGTGTCTTTATTGGCAATAATAAAATCAAGGGCATTGAGTACGGTGCTGTAATTGGATTGTCCGTGCTGGTCAAAGGCCTGCACAGAGACCAAACTGACATCCGGTGCGATGCCGTTGTAGCTCCCGGTAAACTGACCATGGCTGTCGTATGTCTGTGAATTGTTGGCCAGTATGCTGGTCACATGAGTACCATGACCATGATTATCCTCAAGCTTATTGGCAGCATACACATTGTTGGCAGTCGCAATAAAGTTGGCTTTTATGCGAGAGTTGCCCAAGGTGTCATGCCTTAATTGGTTGATGTTCATCAAACCACTGTCGATCACGGCGACGGTTATACCACTACCGGTAATGCCTTGTTGATGTAAACTATTGGCCTTAACCGTTGATGGAAAAAAGCTATCTCTGTTTTTATGTTGATCCGGTAATTGTCCGCCGGGTAAAAATTCAATACTAGCGGTATTGCGAATCTTCCAACTCACCGTATCGGGCTTGCCATCATAGCCGAAGTGGTTTTCCCCTTTAGCGGCATAGTCAGGAGTTGCATTACTTATTTTCACGCCACTGTCTTTAAACAGCGTGATCAGCGGCTTGTTAAGGCTAAGTCGACTGACCTGTGAGCTGGATAGTTCGGCAGTAATGGCATCAATAGCCTTAAATTGGTGAGTCACAGTGCCACCCACTGAGTCAACTGCTGATATCATGGTGGGTTGAGTCGCCCCCTGGAGAATGTATGATGTGGTTGATTGTGGCAACTGACTGGTCGCAGCGATAAGCAGCAAAATAAGCAATCCGGCTAAACTGCTTAATAACGGCACTTTTTTCACCATAAAACTCTTTAACATAAAGTTATGCTGTGTAGACTGATTCATATTACCACCCGAATATTAACTGCGTTTTGCACTTAGCTGTATAGCCAATGCCCATAAATTTCGATCGCACTAAGCCATAGAAAGTCATTCAGATGTATTTTATTCAATCCCAGCTACTTAATCCCTGCTACTTTATCATTTGATTTACTAAAGGTGTGCGTTATTGCGCGGGGCATTTAATCACAATGAAGATAGAGTTTAAACCTCTGCTGATGTTGAGGTGCAAATATAGCGTACCAAGAGGCCTTTTTTTTGTATCGAGTGGATACAATAAAAGTTTGGCCGTTACATTTATCCACCCGCAGCGCCAGCGTTATCGCGTGGGCCGGTGGATTAGGTTTCATCCGCGATCCCAATAACAACTACACTATTATTGGTACATTTGAAGAGTGTATCTGAAAAAATATCTCACTAACGATGGAAAAATGTCTGGAACATCAATCGGGTAACAGACTTTCACCTTGCCAAAGTTGCTCAAAGGTTTCACGCGCCCGGATAACATGAGCAGTGGCACCATCGACCATGATCTCAACGACCCGGGGGCGAGAATTATAATTTGAACTCATGGTAAAACCATAGGCACCCGAGGAGCGTACGGCCAACAAATCACCGGCGGCAATGGCCAGTTTTCGCTGCTTGCCAAGAAAATCGCCAGTTTCGCAGACGGGGCCTACCACGTCATAAAGTTGTTCTTTGCGATCATCATGTTTTTCTACTGGAATGATCTCTTGCCATGCTTGATACAGGGCAGGGCGAATCAAATCGTTCATTGCCCCATCGACGATAGCAAAATGACTGCCTTCATTGGTTTTTAACCACTCAACCTGAGTCACAAAAATACCGGCATTGGCCATAATGACTCTGCCAGGTTCATAAATCAGGGTTAATTTACGACCGGCGAGTTTGTTGGCGATCGCACGAGCATATTGATCCGGCAATGGTGGTGATTCATCGGTGTAACGCACCCCCAATCCGCCGCCAACATCAATGTGAGATAAATGAATGCCCTTGTTTGCCAAAGCATCCACCAGCAGTAATATCCTGTCCATACTGTCCAAAAAGGGCGATAACTCGGTGATTTGTGAGCCGATATGGCAGTCTATGCCTTTGACCGCGAGGTTAGGTAACGCATTGGCGCGTGC
>JABSOG010001241.1 GCA_013216025.1 Algicola sp.
CAAAACTTGCGGTCAGAAAAAGAAGGCTGGATTGTCACCCATTGAACCGGGCGTTGGCTGCAATGCTCATTTCATTCTGTTGACCGATGGCACCATTGTGTCCAAAGCATCACTTACCCGTCGAGAAAAGCACAGCGTCAATTCAACCTGTGGCATGTTGGGTTTGAATACCGCTGTGTTGGTCAACGAACGAAAGCAGTGGATAGCTACGGTTACGACAATAATGGAAGCTTTCCCTGAGCAGCTGGACACTTTTTTACAAAAACACCCCTTTCGGTATATTCTAAAACAATTGTAAGCTCTTAATTTCACCCCAATAAACCCCTAAACCACAAATCAACATGCATTTTGCAACGACAACTGCAAAACTCAGCGTAATCGACCTGTTACAACCCGATGTTTTCTTCGGACTCCTT
Organism: Algicola sp.; assembly: GCA_013216025.1. GTDB lineage: Bacteria > Pseudomonadota > Gammaproteobacteria > Enterobacterales > Alteromonadaceae > JABSOG01. Next base: position 417 of record JABSOG010001241.1, read on the forward strand.
CTTTCTACCGACTGGCTCGGTAATTGCTGAATCACTATTAACCTCGTCAGCACCTTGCGTGGTTACATCCATTGAATTTTATCTTTTTACCCGTTTAATTCTAACCGTAATAAGGAGATAGTGATGAGTGATCGAGTGAGTTTGACACCAACCCGATGTGCCGAGGTTCAGGCGGCTGAGTTTTTCATTGTTACCGATGGCTTGATTGAAGCTTCTGGTGGGACTGATGCTATTTCAAGACATGCGGCTAAAAAGTATGTTCAGGCCGCGTGCAGCATGTTTCTTGAAGAGCATCGTATTGATTTAAAGCACGAAAGCATTGAAGACAGTACTTTTTTACTGTTTGTCTACCTGCAAAGCCAAACCGATGAATACCGTATTGATACGGATTTGGGGTCACCTTATGGTCACGCTTTTGGACAGGCGTTGATAGATATAGGTTATCACGAAGATCAATCTTTAGAGGGATGTGCCAAGGTGGTGGCAGATACCAGGGCCAAACTTTAAATATCCTGTTTAGGTAGCATTATTATTCGACTTTGAAAAGCAGCTGTTATTCAGCTGCTTTTCTGTTTTCTAACCACTGTATCTAATTGTTATTAAACAATAAAATGTCATGAAATGGGAAAAACAGGCATTTTGCAAGGATTGTTGCAATGCCGCCTGCAAAGTATACAGGTGACAAGGCTGATATGGGCCAGTTCGTCCACTTTACATTGTCGTAGGTTGCGGTTGCAGTGCGTAGCACAAAGCCCAACATTCTAAACATACACATAATCAATACCTTTAACATTATCAACCATTTAATTGTGTTGGCCTTGTCGTTTCGCAGTTCAATCACATCCTACAAAAGTACCAAGTCTATTTAAAGCCTCCACACACGTTCAGCGTACCTTAAGGTACTTATTATTGGTCTAATACTTGCTTTGTTAGTACTAACCAAAACATTTCTTCAGGTGTTTTGGTTAACTTCATCGAAGTATCTTTTTACCCGTAATAAGGAGATTGTGATGAAACACTCAGGCAGTACCAAACGACGTCGACATGCACAACTTAAAAGTGTGCAGCTCTTTGCCGCCACAGAGGGTCTTATTGTGCTTTCGAATGGCACGGACGCCATTACCAGACAGGCGACAGTGGGGTTTGTTAAAGCGGTTTATTCGATGTTTTTACGAGATTTTAATATCGATTTAAAACGCAAAGCGATTGAAGACGGCACTTATATGCTGTTTGACTATTTGGAAAGTCAAACCCTTAATGATTATATTGCCCCCGAACTGGGGCTGGCGTATGGGCAGGCATTGGCACTGGCTGTAATGGAGTTAGGCTATCATAAAGAACCACTAAATCGAGGAGGACGTTTAACCCTTAAAAAGATCAGGCCGATTCTGTATTAAGAGCTTATTAAGAGCTTATTAAGAGTGTATTAAGAGCTTATTAAGAGTGTATTAAGAGCGTATTAGAGTGTATTAAGAGCGCTGATTGGCAGGTGAATATTGAGGGAAAATCCGTGGCCGGGTTTGCTGTCACATGTGAGTGTGCCCGACAGTCTGTAATAGATGATATTATGGACTATCGGTAAACCCAGCCCGGTACACCTTCCCCGTTGAGTGGTATAAAACGGTTCGAAAATTTTCTTCAGCAGGTCTGGCTCTATACCCACTCCGTTATCTTTAAATTGCAACGTAATGGCATTGTCG
>JABSOG010001242.1 GCA_013216025.1 Algicola sp.
ATAATGTGCGGGGCAAAATCTGGCAAAAGCCTATCGACCGTTTGCAGCAAAGTGACTATTTGGCCCGTTTTAATGTGCTGTCGGCCAAGCTGTCGGGTGGCAAATTGGTGATCCATGTTTTGGGCGATACCTGTCCTGAAGCTGGTTTTGTCGCGTGCGATGTGGGTCTTGAAGAAGTGTATTTTTCGACCTTGTTCGACCACGGCATATCGACTTTATCTTAACCCCAGTTCATCAAAGGAAACCCTGCTATGAATGCACAATTTTACAGCTTGGTCCGGTTTGAACTGGACTACAACTTAAGACGCCCGTTTTTTTACATTGCCTTTGGCGCGTTTTTTCTACTGGCTTTTATCGCCACCGCCGGTAATTTCGATGTCATTGGCGACGGCAACCATTACCCGGTGAATGCCCCTTTTTACATCAATTCGGTGCTGATTGTGTGTAACCTGTTGGGGCTATTTTTGGTGACCGCTTTTGCCTCAAACCCGATGTTAAGAGACAAGGGCAGCGACATCGCCCAGTTATTGTTTGCCATGCCGTTGGGGCCACGCAGCTATTTTCTTGGTCGTTTAAGTGGGGCTACCTTGGTGACCTTATTGGCTTTTAGCGGCGCTTTTGCTGGCATGTTGCTGGGGGCTAAAATGCCCTGGTTAGCGGCTGATTTAACTGGCGATACTAACTGGCTAGCCTATTGGTTTACCTTTTATGCAATTGTACTGCCCAACTTTTTGGTGACCATTGCACTGACTTTCTCGGTCGCGGCGATGACCTGCAAAGCCATGCCGACCTATTTAAGTGCGGTTGTTTTTATCATGTTTCAGTTTGCTTCGCGCACCCTCAATTCGCCAGAGTTGGTGCAAATTGGTGCCTTGCTTGACCCATTCGGCATAGCAGCGGTGTTAGAACAAACCCGCTATTGGGTGATTGAAGAACGTCAGAACAAACTGTTAGAACTGAGTGGCACATTGTTGCACAACCGTTTGATTTGGCTCAGCGTGGCGGCGGCGGTGCTGTCGGTGGCCTTTTTTAAGTTCGATTTTCAGCGGATATTAAACAGCGAAGTTAAATCAGCGAAAAAAAGCACCGATAAAACAGCGGACAACAAAAAAGCCCCCATGCCGACTTACCAACGGGTCAGCCAGCATTTTACTGCCGCCACCCGGTTTGGCCAGTGGTGGGCACAGGTTCGTTTAGAACTCAAACAGCTCACCCGGGGCTGGACATTTTGGGTTGCCGCTTTGTTTGGCGTGGCCAATATGATCAACAACAGTTTGCTTAACAACCTCGACCGTTATGCCGGTAGTGACGTTTTACCCGTGACCAACCTGATGCTCAGGGTCATCGATGGATCGTTTATCACCATAATTGTGGTGGTCTTGAGTTTTTACGCTGGTGAAATACTTTGGCGTGAACGTTCGGTCAAAATCGAACAAGTCTTTTGTGCGCTGCCGGTCAGCAACAACAACGTGATGTTGGCTAAGTTGACGGGCATGTTGGTGATTGTTTTTACCCTGCTGGGCGTATCCGTCGCCACCGCCGTGGCCATTCAATTGTTGCTGGGTTTCAACAACATTGAACCGATGCTGTATTTACAGGGCATATTTGCCATTCATGGCAGCTACTTTGTGATTGTTGCGGTGCTGGCGTTATTTTTACAGGTGCTGACCAACAGCAAATATCCGGGCATGTTGTTGATGTTGGTGTACTTATTGTCGCCTACCTTGCTAGAACACATGCAATGGCTCGACTACCTTTATCGGCTTGACTTACCGCCGGTACGCCACTCTGACATGAACGGATTTGGCCCTTTTGTTGCGGGCAGGGTGTGGTTTACCCTCTATTGGTTGATTTTTGCCGCCTTGTTGATGCTTGGCGCCGCATTAGTGTGGACCCGGGGCGGAGAATCGACTGTTAAAAGTCGCCTCAATGCCTTTAAAAACCGATTCGGTAAAGAACAGCGCCTATTGGCGAGTGTGTTGGTGGTTGGACTGGTCGCTTGTGGCAGCTACATTTTTTACAATACCCATGTGATAAACGACTACCAAACCCACGACGATGTGGCGTTACGTTCGGTCGATTTTGAGAAAAACTACAGTCAATACAGTGGTTTGG
>JABSOG010001243.1 GCA_013216025.1 Algicola sp.
CACTGGTGTCACTTCGTCTGCGAATGAACCTGACTCGATAGCCACCTGAGCTTTTTTCAGTGAGTTAATGGCAAAATCGTCCATTTGCTCACGGGTAATTTTATATTCATCGGCCGTCTCTTGGGCGAAACAACCCATCGCGCCCCCTTGATAAGCATCTTCAAGACCGTCAAACATCATGTGGTCAACAACCTGACCGTGACCCATACGCATACCTGAGCGCGCTTTTGGCAACATGTAAGGGGCATTGCTCATGCTTTCCATGCCACCGGCGATAACGATGTCGGCGCTGCCCGCTTTGATCAAATCGTGTGCCATCATGGTTGCTTTCATACCAGAACCACAAACCTTGTTTATAGTAGTCGCGGCAACAGACAATGGCAGGTCAGCTTTCAAAGTCGCTTGACGCGCTGGTGCCTGACCCAAACCTGCTGGTAATACACAGCCCATAATCACTTCATTGATATCTTCGCCGCTTAGGCCTGCGCGTTCAACGGCCGCTTTAATAGCAGTAGCACCTAAGTCTGGCGCGGCAACACTGCTTAATCCGCCTTGAAAACCGCCCATGGGGGTCCGTGCTGCGGCAACAATGACGATAGAATCTTGATTTGACATTTCTCTCTCCGGTTGATGAGGTAGCTAGTGCCCATCCAGAAACGTAGTTTCTATCTGCCAATTGGCAGGATGGGCGCTATGCAGCGTAGTCGTAAGGCCTATTTTCCAATAGGTTGCGTTGTCAATCCTGATTACACTGACCGTCGCGCTTGCGCAAAGGATGTGTTTCTGGATAGACACGAGCTTGCTTTGATAGCATGATTTAGCATCTTGCTGCCAAGAATACACAAAAAATTGGGTTTACGCCAACGTCAACTTAAAAAAACTTTGGTCGGGCCAGTAAAGCCAAACTGACACTGACTTTTTGCTACTTTACTCCAATCAAATTAAACCGTTACAATACAGAAGGTTACACTTTAAAAAAAGTAATTTTCAATGACCTTCCGACCTGTAACGCAAAAGCCAAAAGCCAATGCATCTTTACCTTTACGTAAACTTCACCTATAGTAAGCCCATAATTAGACTATTTTGCTTTGGGCCAGATGACAGATCACGATGAACAAAAGACATACTCTATCAGTGAGTTGTCTAAAGAATTTGATATCACCACCCGGAGTATCCGCTTTTACGAAGATCAGGGTTTACTCGAACCAAAACGTCGCGGCCAGACTCGGATTTATACCAAGGGTGACCGGGTCCGGTTAAAGTTGGTATTGCGCGGCAAACGACTGGGATTCTCCTTGGCCGAAACCCTGCGCTTATTTGAGTTGTACGATACCGACAAAACCAGTGCGACTCAGTTGAAAAGCATGTTAGAGCTTGTGCAGGACAAAAAAGCGGTGTTACATCAACAAATGGATGATATTAAAATGCTGATGATGGAGTTGGTCACAGTAGAAAAACGCTGTATCGCGACGCTCACCAATCTTGCACCCGACGAAGATGAAGAAGAAGACCAAGGCTAATTACAAAGAGCTAATACAAAATGGGTTTTACAAAACCATTATGCTGGGCGATGCTTTATTTCGCAGCCTCTGTCTAATGAGCAATAACTAATAAACAATGACCAATTTACCAAACCAACTTGAATCTTAAGGGCAAAACATGATCTCCTTATACAAAAACTTCAATTTTCACCTAGGCGAAACCGTTGACATGATCCGTGAGCAAGTCAACGCATTTGCCCGCGATGAAATCGCCCCCCGTGCCGAAGCCATCGACCGTGACAACGAATTCCCCAATGATTTGTGGGAAAAAATGGGCGATATGGGCCTGCTCGGCATGACAGTACCAGAAGAATTCGGCGGTACTGGTTTGGGTTATATCGAACATGTCGTGGTAATGGAAGAGATCAGCCGCGCATCCGCCTCTGTCGGTTTGAGCTATGGTGCCCACTCCAACTTGTGTGTTAACCAAATCAACCGTAACGGCAACACCGAGCAAAAGAAAAAATATTTGCCAAAAGGGGTTAAAATTGTAACCTTTACCCTTGTGCTTTACAACAACCACCCTATTGACCATTAAAACATGAATTTGGCTAAGAATATAAGCCAACA
>JABSOG010001244.1 GCA_013216025.1 Algicola sp.
AGAGTCACCTTTTTCAGACAAGAATGGTTTTTCATCTAGAATTGAAAATACTTTCTTCATTGATGAACCTGCTGATCTTAATAAATCATAATTAAAGGAAAGCTGTATTATAGTCCCTTCTATTAGAAGGAATTCTCAGTAAAAACTGTTCATTTTCTTCAGCGCCATTGGATACAAAACCGAGTTTTCTGCCTGTTGTTAAATCAACCTGCGACGTGAACATGGCAGTCTCTGCAAATACAGCTATCCGTCCTTTACCAACTTCTAAAACAGCGCCTTGATACCACCCATCCATCGATATTTTAGGTGTTTTAGCATTGACTTGAAAAGGTAACACAGGCACGTCAGCGATAGCATTTTTACCAAGCATCAAAAGAGGTTTAGCGTTGTGGGGTATTTTAAAAGCGGCACCACCCATTGATTTAACTTGAGTGATACGTTCTGAATCTGTATTTCCTTGCGTAATTGAGTGCGCCACAAGACTGTTATTATCCGTTCGAAATGTCGCGTAGTAGACATGGCCATTGATAAACTCGAAACCAAAAGCTGTCCATAATTTCTCTGATATCTTTGGATAAGGTGTGTGGTCAGCAATAAAAAAAAGCGCACCACCTTGGGATACCCATTGTTTAACGGCTGCAACTTCCTCCAAGCTAAATGCATCATCGAATGGGGGCGTATAGTCTGTTCTATTTTGCTCAAGCGCATTGGCAATCACTAAGATGTCTGCTTGTTGCAAATAGTCTAAAGTAAACTTTTCTTTACTGCGTTTGACCGTATAACCATCACTCGTCAGCACCTGAGCAAAGGGTTCAAACCTGTCGTTTTTGGTGTGCAAATTATTGTGTGCCTCATCAACAAACACAATCGGACTCTTTATTTTCCAAAAACTATTTCTGGTGTTTTTGGGCGTAAAGTCAGGATCAGCCTGTTGAGAACTGTCAGAACATGCCGATAAGCCGACTAAAACCAAACTAAAACAAATCACTTTCCCTATAAACTTCATTTACCTATGCCCCTGAGCTTACGATTAAAATTTTTGACACATTACAGCACTACCCCAACACACTCAACAACACAGGTGATTATTCGGCTGTATTGGGCAACCTGAGCCAAAAGGTGCTGCCCTGCCCCAGCAGCGATTCAACATCCAGCTCACCCCCGTGTTGTTGAACAATACCATACGAAATAGACAAGCCCAATCCGGTGCCTTTGCCAACATCTTTGGTCGTATAAAACGGTTCAAACAGCTTGGTTTTGGTTTCATCTGTCATACCGCAACCATTATCTTTGACGAAAATTTCAATCACATCAGCCAATTGCTGGCAACCAATGGTGATCTGCCCCGGTCCGGGCGATGTTTGCTGGCGGGATTGAATGGCATCACAGGCGTTAAGGATGAGATTCATAAATACCTGATTAAGTTGCGCCGGGTAACAGTACAACTGTGGCGTTGCGGTAAATTCGGTGACAAATACAGTGATCTGTTGAAATTGGGTCTGTACCAGATTGATTGTAGATTGCAGCAACTCGGTGAGTTTTGCCGTTTTTTGTTCAGCAACATCAAGTTGACTAAAGGTGCGTAAATCTTGGACGATGGTTGAGATCCGTTCGGTGCCGTTTTCAATGGTTTTTAGATGGTCATACAAGGGTTCAAATTTCTCCCGAAAAAGTGTAACGATATCTTGATCTGCCTCGTCGCCTGCCAGCTCAATCAGAAACTGTTGCAACTGCTCTAGGTCTGCTTGCAGGTTCTGGCTGCTGACCTGCACAAAATTGGTCGGGTTATTGATTTCGTGGGCGACACCTGCGGTGAGTGTGCCCAATGAGGTCATCTTTTCGGCTTGCACCAGTTGCTGTTGAGTGGCGATGATTTCGCGATTTTGCTGTTCTACTTGCTGATGCTTTTGCGCCAGTTCAATGGTTCTTTCGTTAACTTTTACTTCTAGGTTGCGGTGAATATCCAAAAATTTAAGGTGGGTTTCTACCCGGGTTAACAGTTCGTGTTTGCTCACCGGTTTACTCAGGAAATCATTGGCACCTACCGCAAAACATTGCATCATATCGGCAACCTGGTTTTTGGCGGTTAAAAAGATCACCGGTAAACCG
>JABSOG010001245.1 GCA_013216025.1 Algicola sp.
CCGTTTGTCTACTGGCGAAATGGAAGAAGTGGTGGCCGACAATGCCGCCGTAGCCGAATGAGCCGTCATTGGCATAACCTGCCCGCTAAAAGGCCAAAAGCCGATTGGTTTGGTGGTGCTTAAAAATGGCGTGACCATCAGCGAAGCCGATTTACAAACCCAATTAGTTGTTGAGGTACGTAAGCAAATTGGCCCGGTAGCCGATTTTAAAACCGCCATTGTGGTAGAACGCTTGCCCAAAACCCGCTCGGGCAAGATTTTACGAAAACTGATGCGCCAAATTGCTGATGGTGAGGCTTACAGTATTCCATCAACCATTGAAGACCCTGATTGCTTGGCTGAGATTGAGGCGGCGATGAAGGCACGTTTATGATCTTTTCACCTACTTAAGCACCAGCGGCAAACCCGCCACCACCAAGGTGGTATTGTCGCTGACCTTGGCCAGCGCCTGATTCAACCAACCCGCCTGGTCGGCAAAGCGGCGAGACAACTCACCCATCGGCACAATACCGCTGCCCACTTCGTTGCTGACAATAATGCAGTCACCTTCAAAACCCTGCAATACGTGAATAAAATCATCCCGCTGCTGCAAATAGGCCTCATCAGAGTATGAACACAACCAATTGCTTAACCACAGGGTCATACAATCAATTAAGACCACTCCTCCTACGCCCTCGTTCCCACCCCCGTCAAGAGCACGGTCAAAAATCTGGTCAAGATATAAGGTTTCTTCAATCAAATGCCAGTGCTGCGGCCTTTGCTTTCGGTGCTGTTCTATTCGCTGAGCCATCTCGCCATCAGCGGCGGTCGCAGTGGCAACATAGGTTACCTGTGTTTTTGAATCGTCTGCCAATTCACCTGCTAAACGCTCAGCAAAACGACTTTTACCCGAGCGTGCACCGCCTAATACAAGATGGATCATATTGGTTTTCCTTTAGAATTTGTAACTCAACGTCAACCGCGCAGTTCGCGGTTCAAACGGGTGAAAATGAAAATCTGCCACAGGCTCGGGTTCATTGGCCAGTTGCGACTCATAATAGTAATCAATATCGTGATCGTCGCTGTCGAGCAGGTTTAATACATCCAACGTGACCGTCCAATCATGCCAACGATAGCCAGTTCTCAAGTTAACCACGGTACTGCTGTCAGAGCTTATATCACCACTTTCATTCAATGGCCGCTCGCCAAAATAGCGCAAACGAATGCTGCCGTATAAACCACTGTCAAAATCAGCGCTCAGACCCATTTGCAACACTTTGTCGATAGCACCTGGAATGCGGTCAAACTCAGCCAGTTCATCGCTGTATTTCGAATCAGATATGGCGTATTCCAAATCTACAGTCCAGTTTTGGTTAAGGTGATAATAAGCCGTCACTTCAAGCCCCATGCGTTCACTCTTGCCGCTCGGTTCTGTGTTGCCTGCATCACCAACAAAAATCAATTCGCTGCCGAGTTTAAGATACCAAAGTGCCGCCGACAAATTGAGTGTGTCAGTCCAAAAACTGCGCAACCCCAACTCAGCACCTAACGATTCAACCAATGGCGCGACCGGCTCAAGCGTGCTGCCGTTAAGCGCATCAACCGCAATGGTGGTGCCCCGGGCATCATTAGAATGAAATCCTTGCCCGACTGATCCGTAAACTTCAAAATTGTCGTTAAGGGTATAACCCAAACTGTATTTGGCAGACAGTAAACCATCATCGGTTGTGCCACTGTTTAAACCCAAGTCAACCCCATAAACATTGGTGTCGACCCGGTTGGCCACTGCAAAATCATAATAGTCATAACGCAAACCAAAACTGCTGCGTAAGTCGTCGGTTAGGTCAATTTGGTTTTGCCAATACAATCCAATGCTGCCTTCTTCGATGGCATCGCTACGAACGGCGCCCATACGTTCAAGCGCTCGGGTTTTATACAGTGCCACCTCATCGATATCGTCGAAACGTATGTCAACGCCAAAGCGGTTGGTCATATCTAAACCCGCCAACGACCCATGAACTTGATAACGAATGTTGGCCCCGTAAATCCAGCGTTTATCGACCTGTTCAACCTGATCGCCATTCACCGTATCTTCCATAAAATACGTAAAGTTGCCCCACAAGTTCATG